>NZ_JBJXIB010000002.1:0-126153 GCF_046115965.1 Janthinobacterium sp. CG_23.3
GTTCGACTTGCATGTGTAAGGCATGCCGCCAGCGTTCAATCTGAGCCAGGATCAAACTCTTCAGTTTAATCTCTGTTTAATGACATTGCTGTCAGGTCGAAGGCTTTTTAGGGCCTCCGAATTCATGCCACTGGCATGAATTCGCTCACTCAAAATACTGACAGGCTGCTTCTTGCGAAACATCCTATATTTCTTCTTCGTGAGCATTTGATAATTTAAGTATGCGGCGGACCGAAGTCCGCCGGCACCTTCATCAAATGCCCACATTTATCGACTGTTAATTGTTAAAGAACTTGTTTTGTAGTGCCTTCTGCGTCACCGACAAAGCGTTTTGTTTGTCGTCAGCAGAGAAGGAAGAGTATGCAGCGTTTCGCTTGTTTCGTCAACCCCCTAATTTCCTTGCAGCACCGTTTCCGGGCTCCCTTTCTGGTTCGCATCAGGTGCGCCTCATTGGGGAGGCGAACTATAGCAAAGCGCTGTCGGCCTTGGCAAGGATTTTTGGGTGGTGGTTGAAATATACCTGTGTGCTATCGTAGCGACGGCTCCCCCTCCCACCATATTCATCCCCTATATGACTATTCCACACATCACATCGACCCGCGACGACGCCCTAGCAACCCTGCTGGAGAAGGCCATCAACAACAAGACCAAGCCGCTCGGCAGCCTGGGTGTGTTGGAAACGCTCGCCAAACAGGTCGGCATGATCCAGAAAACCACAGAGGTGGAATTGCATCATCCGGCCATCGTGGTAATCGCCGCCGACCATGGCGTGGTGGCCGAGGGCATTTCCGCCTATCCGCAAAGCGTCACCTGGCAGATGGTGGAGAACTTCTTGTCCAAGGGCGCGGCAATCAACGTGTTTGCCCGCCAGAACGAATGCGCCTTATATATAGTGGATGCGGGCGTAAACCACGACTTCGGGCCGCGCGACGGCCTGCTCAGCCGCAAAGTCGGACTGGGTACCCGCAATTTCGCGGTCGAACCGGCCATGACGGCGGAGCAATGCAATGCCGCCCTCGCCGCCGGCATGGCCCTGGTCGCCGAACTGGACGGCAACGTGGTCGGCTTCGGCGAAATGGGCATCGGCAATACCACCGCCGCCGCCGCGCTGATGCACAAGCTGACCGGCATACCGGTGGCGGCCTGCGTCGGCGCCGGCACCGGCCTGTCGGCTGACGGCATTTTGCACAAGCAGCGGGTGATCGAGGCCGCCGTGCGGCACCACGCGACGGCCGGCGAGCCGCTGGACGTGCTGGCCACCTTCGGCGGTTTCGAAATCGCGATGATGGCCGGCGCGATGCTGAAAGCCGCCGAACGCCGCATGGTGCTGCTGATCGACGGCTTCATCGTCACCAGCGCGCTGCTGGTGGCGGCGCGCCTGCAACCGGCGATACTCGACTACTGCGTGTTCTCGCACTGCTCCGACGAAAACGGCCACCAGCGCCTGCTCGACAACCTGGCGGCGCGCCCGCTGCTGCGCCTCGACCTGCGCCTGGGCGAAGGCACCGGCTCGGCGCTGGCGCTGCCGCTGCTGCGCGCGTCGGTCAACTTCCTGCGCGAGATGGCCACCTTCGAGTCGGCGCAGGTCAGCGAAAAATCGGCTTAGGCGCGCCGCATGCCGCGCCCGCTCACCGCCGCCCTGCACCAATGCCGCCTGTTCTTTATAGCGCTGCAGTTTTTCACGCGCCTGCCGATTCCGCAATGGGTCGGCTTCGAGGCCGGCTGGCTGCACCACGCCGCGCGCTACTTTCCGCTGGTCGGCGTCGTCGTGGCGGCCATCGCCAGCGCGGTGTACGCGCTGGCCGCTTGGCTATGGCCGGCGCCGGTGGCGGTGCTGCTGGCGACGGCGGCCGGCATCTACGCCACCGGCGCCTTCCACGAGGACGGCTTCGCCGACATGTGCGACGGCTTCGGCGGCGGCATGACGCGCGAGCGGGTGCTCGAAATCATGAAGGATTCGCGCATCGGCGCGTACGGCGCGATCGGCATCGGCTGCCTGCTCGCGCTCAAATGCGCGGTGCTGGCCATGCTGCCGCCGGCAGCCGTGGTCGGCGCGCTGTTCCTCGCGCACCCGCTGTCGCGCCTAGCCGCCTGCGCGCTGATCTGGCGCATGGACTACGCCCGCGCCGAAGGCAAGGCCAAGCCGTTGGCGCAGGAAATGACGACGCCGGAGTTTGCGATTGCTGCGCTGGGCGCGGCCCTGCCCGCCGCCCTCCTCGGCCTGGGCGGGCATCTGCCCTGGAGCGCGCTGCTGGGCGGTGCGCTGGCCGCCGCGCTGGCGACGCTGTGGCTGGCGTGCAAATGCGCGCGGCGCCTGGGCGGCTACACCGGCGACTGCCTCGGCGCGGTGCAGCAACTGACCGAGGTGGTGCTGTACCTGGCCGTGCTGGCCGCCGTCGGGCAAGGCACCTGGCACTGAACATGCGCCTGACTCTCATCCGACATCCCCGGCCGCTGGTCGCGCCCGACCTGTGCTACGGCAGCACTGACCTGGCCGTCGCGCCGGAGGAGCTGGCGCGCGTGCTGGCCGAACTCGGCCCTACCCTGCCGCCCGGCCTGCCCTTGTTCTCCAGCCCGCTGCGCCGCTGCGCCGAGCTGGCCACCGCGGTGGCCGCCGCCCTGCCCTGCGCCTCGCTCGCGTTCGACGCCCGCCTGGTCGAAATCGATTTCGGCGCGTGGGAGATGCGCCGCTGGGACGACATTCCGCGCGCCGACATCGACGCCTGGGCCGCCGACGTGGCGGCCTACCGGCCCGGCGGCGGCGAGAGCGTGCTGCAGATGGCGGCCCGGGTAGCCGCATTCCACGACCAGCTGTTGCGCAAACAGTACACCGGCGCGTTGCTGGTGTGCCACGCCGGCACCATGCGCCTGCTGGCGGCCCGCCACGCCGGCCTGTCATTGGAGGAGATGGCGCTGAAGGCCGCCTGCGCGCCGCACCAGATCGGCTACGGCCAGTGCCTGGTTCTCGACTCCTGAGGGGGCGGCCCGGGCGTGTCAACGCCAAATTGCGCAACAACCCTGGGGTCAGGTCTCGATATGGCGGTTTTTAAGGCAATAAAACCGCCATTCTTAGACCTGACCCTAGGGTTTGTTGCGCCGCTTGCGGTGGTTCGCGGCGGCCAGGGCGGTTGCCGCCGCGGCGCGAAGCCGTATAATGTGCGGGTTTTGGTGCCCGCGTCCATGTCCATGGACGCAGTTAAACGGGAAACACGATGCCGCTGTCATAGCGAACGTGTGCTGCCCCCGCAACGGTAAGCAAGTGTCGCCCTCGGGCGGCGAACTGCCTCGGATAACCACTGTGCGTCGCATGGGAAGGTGAGGCAGTCTGACTTGTCAGCCCGGATACCGGCCAGAACAGGTGGAAGTGTGGGGACGGGATGTCCGCGATAGGAATCGGCCAAAGCGGCCGTCTTCGGTCGCCGTATCCCGCCCCCACTTCTGTTCAATCTGGCCAACGGGGACGTCGGCTGGTTGCTTCTCACTTACTGAAAATTGTCATGACTTCTCCTGTTTCACGCCACGCGGCGATTACCTCGCTGGCGCTAGCCATTGCCGCCCCCGGCGCCTTCGCACAAAACCCATCCGAAAAAATCGATGCAGTGATCGTCACGGCGAGCCGCAGCGCGCAACCGGCCAGCGAAGTCCTCAGCGATACCGTGGTGATCAGCGCCGAGCAAATCGCCCGTTCCGGCGCCGTTTCCGTGGTCGACCTGCTGCAAAAACAGCGTGGCGTGGAAGTGGCACGCAACGGCGGCGCCGGCACCAACGCCTCGGTCTTCATCCGCGGCGCAAACAGCAACCAGAACATCGTATTGGTCGACGGCGTGCGCATCGGCTCCTCGACCTCGGGCGCCGCCAACTGGAGCGCGCTGCCGCTGTCGGCGATCGACCACATCGAAATCGTCTACGGTCCGCTGAGCACGATGTACGGCGCCGACGCCATCGGCGGCGTGGTCCAGATCTTCACCAAAAAAGGCCAGCGCGCGCCGCACGTGGGCGCCTTCGTCGGCGCTGGCAGTGACGCCACCCGCCAGTTCGACGCCAGCGTCGCCGGCGCCAGCGGCGGCGAGCACAGCTTCAGCTACGCGCTCACCGTCGGCAAGGAGAAATCGGACGGCTTCTCGGCCACCAACAAGGGCAATTACTCGTACAACCCGGACAAGGACGGCTACGACAAGGAAAGCGCCACCGGCCAATTCGGCCTGGAACTGGCGAAGGGCCACGACATCGGCCTGCTGTTCCTGCAAAGCCGGCTCGACAGCCAATACGACAACGGCACCGGCGCCTACGACGCGCGCACGCACCAGAAACTGGGCAACCTCGCCGTCTTCACCAAGAATCAGATCCTGCCGAACTGGACGATCCAGTTCCAGGTCGCCGAGGCGCGCGACAAGGCCGGCACAGACGCCAGCGCGAGGGCCGGCGGCAAGGCCCAGCTCGACACCGTCCAGACCGACGTTACCTTGCAGAACAATTTCAAGATCGGCGCCGACACGCTGCAAATCCTGTTCGAGCACCGCAAGGAAGAGGTCGAGTCGAATTCGCCGAAGGAGCTGAGCAACCAGCGCAGCACCAAGTCGGTGGCGGCCTCGTACAGTCTGAAACGCGAACGCCATCTGGCCAGCGTCAGCGTGCGCGGCGACGACAGCACGCAGTACGGTTCGACCACCACCGGCGCCCTCGGCTACGGCTACCGCATCAACGCGGCGCTGCGCGCCAACGCCAGTTTCGGCACCAGCTTCCGCGCGCCGACCTTCAACGAGCTGTACTACCCGGGCTTCGGACTCGCGTCGAACCAGCCGGAAAAAGGCCGCAACGCCGAAGTCGGCCTGCATTTCGACGACGGCACCACGCAATTGGGCGCCGTGTATTTCCACAACCGCATCACCGACCTGCTGGTGTCGAACGACTTCTGCCCGGTCGAGCAGAACACCCATCCATACGGCTGCGTCTACAACGTCAACAAGGCGCTGTTGGAAGGCGTCAGCTTGTCGGCCCGCCGCCAGCTCGGCGCCTTCAGCCTGAGCGGCAGCCTCGACCTGCAAGACCCGCGCGACGAGACCACCGGCAAAGCCCTGCTGCGCCGCGCCAAACGGCACGCCAGCTTCAGCGCCGAATACAGCGCCGGCGCGCTGGTGGCGGGCGCCGAACTGCTGGTGTCGGGCAAGCGCACCGACTACGGCGACGCCGGCCTGCCCGGCTACGGCTTGATCAACCTGTTCGCCACCTACCAGGTCGCGCCGGACTGGTCGCTGCTGGCGCGCTGGAACAACGCCACCGACAAGCAATACGAACTGGCGCAACACTACGGAACCGGCGGCGCCACGGTCTTCCTTGGCCTGCGCTACGGCATGAAGTAATTGTTGTACCCTGCGGGAGCGCGACCACGGCCCGCTCCCGCGGACGCGCTTCCCGATTCCCTCACAAGGCTGTGCATGCACACTTTTTTCCGCACCATGCGCCACCGCACCGCCATCGTCCTGGCCGCCCTGGTCGCGCTCACCCTTGCCAGCCTGGTTTTCTCGGGCATGACCGGCTCGATCGCGCTGCCGCTCGCCGACATTCCCGCCGCCCTCAATGAGATCGCCCACGGCGGCAGCGCCACGCTCGCCGCCACCCTGCTCGAACTGCGCCTGGGCCGCGCGCTGACCGCCTTCGTCACCGGCGCGGCGCTGTCGCTGGCCGGCGTGATGATGCAGGCGCTGCTGCGCAATCCGCTGGCCGACCCCTACGTGCTGGGCATCTCGGCCGGCGCCTCGGTGGGCGCGCTGGCCGCGCTGCTGTTCATGGGCGCGCTATGGATGGTCGACGCCGCCGCCTTCGCCGGCGCCGTCGCCGTGTCGATGACACTGTATCTGTTCGCCCGCGGCGACCTGCGCGGCGGCGGCGCCGCCGAGGGCGGCAGCTCGGTATTGCTGCTGACCGGCGCGGTGCTGTCGTCGGCCTGCATGGCCACCGTCACGCTGATGCTGTCGATCGCCCCGGAAAGCCGCCTGCGCAGCATGGTGTTCTGGATGATCGGCGACCTCTCCGGCGTGCCGCTGCGGCTCGCGCCCTGGCTGGTGCTGGCGGCGGCGCTGCTGTTCGCGCTGCGCAGTGCGCGCGCCCTGAACGTGATGGCGCTGCACGCGGAGGCCGCCGCCACCCTCGGCATCCGCGTCGGCGCCCTGCGCAAGGGCCTGTTCTTCTGCTCCGGCCTGTTGACCGCCAGCGCCGTCACCAGCGCCGGCAGCATCGCCTTCGTCGGCCTGATCGTGCCGCACGCGCTGCGCTTCGCCTGCGGTCCCGACCACCGTCTGCTGGTGCCGGCCGCCGCGCTGGCCGGCGGCACCTTCCTGGTGCTGACCGACACGCTGGCGCGCACCGTGCTGGCGCCGCAGCAGTTGCCGGTCGGCGTGCTGACCGCGCTGATCGGCGCGCCGGTGTTCCTGTACCAGTTGCACCGGTTGCGGAGGGCGTGATGCTCAGCACCCGCCAACTACACCTGAACATCGGCGCGCGCACCCTGGTCGAAGGGCTCGACTGGCACATCGAAGCCGGCCAGTGCTGGAGCGTGATCGGCCGCAACGGCGCCGGCAAGAGCACCCTGCTGCGCACCCTGGCCGGGCTGCGCCGGCCCGACGCCGGCGGCGTCGCCATCCACGGCCGCGCGCTGGCCGACTGGCCGCTGGAGCAGCTGGCGCGCGAACGCGCCTTCCTGGCGCAGTCGCGCAGCGACGCCTTTTCCTACCGCGCCATCGAAACCGTACTGGCGGCGCGCCACCCCTACCACGCCAACCGCTACTGGGAAGGCAGCGACGACTACCGCATCGCCCACGCCGCGCTGGCCTCGATGCAGGTGGCCGAGCTGGCCGAGCGCGACGTGCGCACCCTGTCCGGCGGCGAGCGCCAGCGCGTCGCCATCGCCGCCATGCTGGCGCAGGACACGCCGCTGCTGCTGCTCGACGAACCGGCCAACGCGCTCGATCTGGCGCACCAGGTCAGCGTGATGGGACTGCTGGCGCGCCTGTGCCGCGAACAGAACAAGACCGCCGTCATGGTCGGCCACGACCTGAACCTGGCGCACAGCGTCTCCAGCCACGCGCTGCTGCTGATGGGCGACGGCCGCTGGCTGGCCGGGCCGGTGGCCCAGGTCATGCGCGCCGAGATCCTCAGCGAATACCTGGGCCATCCGATCGACATCATCGAACACGGCACACGCCGCATCTTCATTCCAAAAGAGGACATAGCATGAGCGAAAACATCGACAACAACGCCGACACCCTGGCCATCAACGAGCGCCACCGCCTGCGCATGGAGCGCAAGAAGGCCGTCATCGACGCCAAGATCGCCGGCGCGCAAAAGGAAATCGGCATCATCATCGTCAACACCGGCAATGGCAAGGGCAAAAGTTCGAGCGGCTTCGGCATGGCGATCCGCGCCATGGGCCACGGCATGAAAGTCGGCGTGGTGCAGTTCATCAAGGGCGCCATGTCGACCGGCGAGGAAACCTTCCTGCGCCGCTTCCCTGACGAGGTCAGCTTCCACGCCATGGGCGAGGGCTACACCTGGGACACGCAGGACCGCGCGCGCGACACCGAAAAGGCGCTGCTGGCGTGGCAGCAGGCCAAGCTGTTTCTGGCCGACCCGGCCATCGGCCTGGTGCTGCTCGACGAACTCAACATCGCCCTCAAATACCGCTACCTCGACGTCCACACCGTCATCGCCGACCTGCTCGAACGGCCCGACATGCAGCACGTCGTCGTCACCGGCCGCGGCGCGCCGGCGGAGCTGATCGCCATCGCCGACACCGTCACCGAGATGAACGTCGTCAAGCACGCCTTCCAGGCCGGCATCACCGCCCAGGCCGGCACCGAATGGTGACGCCGGCGGCCGACGGCCACGTCGATGTGCGCGTGCTGCTGGTGGCGGCGGTGTCGTCGGGCCAGGGCAAGACCACGGTGACGGCGGCGCTGGCGCGCAAATTGGCCAAGCGCGGCCAGCGCGTGCGCGTTTTCAAGTGCGGCCCCGACTTCATCGACCCGATGCTGCTGGAACGCGCCAGCGGCGCGCCGGTCAAGTCGCTCGACATGTGGATGGTCGGCGCCGAGCATTGCCGCAGCCAGCTGGCCGCCGCCGCGCGCGACGCCGACGTGATCCTGATCGAGGGCGTGATGGGCCTGTACGACGGCACGCCGTCGTCGGCCGACCTGGCGCGCGCCTTCGGCTTCCCGGTGATGGCCGTGATCGACGCCTCGGCGATGGCGCAAACCGCCGGCGCGCTGGTGCTCGGCCTGCGCGACTACGGCCCGGTGGAGATGGCCGGCGTCATCGCCAACCGCGTCGCCAGCCCGAACCACGCCGCCATGGTGGCCGCCTCGCTGCGCGACATTCCGCTGTTCGCCACGCTGCCGCGGCAGACCCGCTCGATGCCCGAGCGCCACCTCGGCCTGGTGCTGCCGGGCGAGGTCAACGACATCGACGCCATGCTCGACGAACTGGCCGAACAACTGGCCTTCGACGACGCCGCCTGGGGCAAGCTGCGCAACACCCGCATCGAACTTCCCGCGCCGGCGCCGGCAACCGCGCCGACGCTGGCGGGCAAAACCGTCGCCATCGCGCGCGACGCCGCCTTCGCCTTCCTGTACCCGGCCAACCTGGACACGCTGCGCCAACTGGGCGCGACGCTGCAATTTTTCTCGCCGCTGGCCGACGAGGAGGTGCCGGCCGGCGCCGACGCCGTCTACCTGCCGGGCGGTTACCCGGAGCTGCATCCGCAAACGCTGTCGCGCGCCGACAACTGGAGCGCCTCGATCCGCGCGGCGCACGCGGCCGGCGTGCCGATCGTCGCCGAATGCGGCGGCATGATGGCGCTGGCCGAATCGCTGACCGATCAGAAAGGCGAAACCTGGAGCATGGCCGGATTGCTGGGCGGGCGCATCGTCATGCAGCCGCGCCTGGCCGGCCTCGGCTCGCAAGGGCTGGCGACGCCGCACGGCGCGCTGCGCGGCCACACCTTCCACTACTCGCGGCTGGAAACCGAGGTGGCCGCGGCCGCGCACACCGTCAAGCACCCGTCCGGCGCCGCCGGCGAGGCGCTGTACCGGGTCGGCTCGTTGACGGCCTCCTACTTCCACGCCTACTTCCCGTCCAACCCGGCCGCCGCGGCGTCCCTGTTCCTGCGCGGCGAGGCGGCATGACAAGCACCCTGGTATTCGGCGGCGCGCGCTCCGGCAAAAGCGCCTACGCGGAACGGCTCGCCATCGGCTCCGGCAAGGAAGTCGTCTACATCGCCACCGCGCGCGACGGCGACGGCGAAATGGCCAGCCGCATCCGCCAGCACCGGCGCCAGCGTCCGGCCGAATGGCTGACGGTGGAAGAACCGCTGGCACTGGCCGACGCCGTGCTGCGCCACTGCACGCCGGGGCGCCTGGTGCTGGTCGACTGCCTGACGCTGTGGCTGTCGAACCTGATGTTCTCCGGCGCCGCCGAGTATCCCGACGTCGGCGACATCGAACTGCCGCCGCTCTTCCACGACCAGCGCCAGCAATTGCTGCGCGCCCTGGAGCGGGTCGGCGGCGACCTGCTGCTGGTGTCGAACGAAGTCGGCATGGGCATCGTTCCCTACGGCGCCATCTCGCGCAGCTTCACCGACGAATCGGGCCGCCTGAACCAGGCGGTGGCGGCGGCCTGCGACCGCGTTGCCTTCGTCGCCGCCGGCCTGCCGCTGATGTTGAAGGGCGCGCCATGCTGAGCGGCCTGTCGCTGCCCGCCGTCGCGCTGCTGCTGCTGGCCGGCGTGCTGCTCGACCTGCTGCTCGGCGAAACGCGCCGCTGGCACCCGCTGGTCGGCTTCGGCAACCTGGCCAACGCCATCGAACGCCGCCTCAACCGCAGCCGCCGGCGCTTCGCCCGCGGCGCGCTGGCCTGGCTGCTGGCGGTCGCGCCGCTGACCGCGCTGAGCGCCTGGACCTGCGGCGCGCTGGGACTGGCGGCGCACGCCGTCATGCTGTACTTCTGCATCGGCCTGCGCAGCCTGCGCGAGCACAACCTGCCGATCGCCCAGGCGCTGGCGCGGGGCGACCTGGCGCAGGCGCGCCTGCTGACGGCGCGCATCGTCAGCCGCGACACGGGCGACGCCAGCGCCGCCGACCTGGCCAAGGCCAGCGCCGAGTCGCTGCTGGAAAACGGCAACGACGCCGTCTTCGGCACGCTGTTCTGGTTCGCCGTCGCCGGCGGCCCCGGCGCCGTGCTGTTCCGGCTGGCGAACACGCTCGACGCCATGTGGGGCTATCGCAACGAGCGCTTCGACTGGTTCGGCTGCTGCGCCGCGCGCATCGACGACGCCCTCAACTACCTGCCGGCGCGGCTCACCGCGCTGTCCTATATCGCGCTGGGCGCGACGCTGGCCGACAAGCGCCGCGCCTGGCGCTGCTGGCGCGCGCAGGCGCCCAACTGGAGCAGCCCGAACGCCGGTCCGGTGATGTCGACCGGCGCCGGCGCGCTGGGACTGGCGCTGGGCGGCGCCGCCATCTACGACGGCGTGCTGGAACAACGCCCGCCGCTGGGCAGCGGCCGCAGCGCCGCCGCGCCCGACATCGCCCGCGCCTGGCGCCTGGTGGCCCGCACCACCGCCCTGTGGCTGGCCTGCGCCGGCCTGGCCGCCCTCGCCCACTATCTGATCTGGAGTACCCATGCTTGAACACGGTGGCAACCTGCGCGACGCCGCGCGACGCTTCGGCCGCGCCGCCGAGGACTGGCTCGACCTGTCGACCGGCATCAACCCGCGCTGGTATCCGCCGCCGCCGCTGGCCGGCAACGCCTGGCACCGCCTGCCCGAGGCCGACCCGGCGCTGGCGCGGGCCGCCGCCGCGTTCTACGGCGCGCCGCTGATGCTGCCGGTGGCCGGCACCCAGGCGGCGATCCAGGCGCTGCCGCGGCTGCGCCCGCCCTCGCGCGTGGTGGTGGCCGCGCCGTCCTACGCCGAGCACGCCCACCACTGGGCGCTGCATGGCCACAACATGCGCCAAATCGCCTACGCCGACCTCGACGCCGCCGTCGGCGACTGCGACGTCATGGTGGTCTGCAATCCGAACAACCCGACCGGCGCCAGCGTGCCGGCCGAACGCCTGCTGCACTGGGCCGGCCAACTCGCCGCGCGCGGCGGCTGGCTGGTGGTCGACGAGGCCTTCGGCGACACCGCGCCGCTGGGCAGCGTGGCCGCCCACAGCGGCAGGCCCGGCCTGGTCGTGCTGCGCTCGGTCGGAAAATTCTTCGGCCTGGCCGGCGTGCGCCTGGGCTTCGTCGCCGCGCACGCGGACCTGCTGGGCGCGCTGGCCGACCTGCTGGGGCCGTGGGCCGTCAGCGGCCCGGCGCAGCAAATCGCCCACGCCGCCCTGCTCGACCGCGCCTGGCAGGACGCCACGCGCGAACGCTTGCTGGCCGACGGCGCGCGCCTGTCCCAACTATTAAAACAGCACGGCATCGAGGCCAGCGGCAGCGCGCTGTTCCAATGGTGGCCGGAAGCGAAACCGGACGCCTTCTGGCTGCACATGGCCGAACGCGGCATCTGGGTGCGCCTGTTCCAGCACGCCGCGCGCGGCATCCGCCTGGGTCTGCCGCCGGACGAAGACGGCTGGCGGCGCCTGACACTGGCATTGAACGAATGGAGCAAGGACAAGCAATGAACCGACTTTTATGCGCGCTGGCCTGCGCCGCGGCCGGCCTGGCCGGCCAGGCCAGCGCCGCCATCACCGTGCGCGACGACGACGGCAACACCGTCACGTTGCAACAGCCGGCCCGGCGCATCGTCGCGCTGGCGCCGCACGTGACCGAGCTGCTGTTCGCGGCCGGCGGCGGCGACCTGGTCGTCGGCGCCGTCAACTACAGCGACTATCCGGAGGCGGCCAAGCGCATCCCGCGCATCGGCGACAGCCGCCAGATCGACCTTGAGCGCGTCGCCGCGCTAAAGCCCGACCTGCTGGTGGTGTGGTTGCACGGCAGCTCCGAACGGCAGCTCGACACGCTGCGCAAACTCGGCATTCCGATGTTCCACAGCGAGCCGACGACGCTGGCCGGTATCGCCGACAACCTGGAACGGGTGGGCCAGTTGATGGGCACCGACGGCGTCGCCGGGCCGGCCGCCGCCGAGTTGCGCAAAACCCTGGCCAGGCTGGCGACGCAATATAGCAAGCGTGCGCCGGTGCGGGTGTTTTACCAAGTGTGGGACAAGCCGCTGTACACCCTGAACGGCGAGCACATCGTCAGCGACGCGATCCGCCTGTGCGGCGGCGAAAACGTCTTCGCCAAACTCAAGGTGACGGCGCCGCAGGTCAGCCCGGAAGGCGTGCTGCAGGAGGACCCGGAGGCGGTCGTCGGCAGCGTCGAAAGGGAGCCGTCGGCCGGCGGCGTCAACATGTGGCGCCAATACGCGTCGATGAAGGCGGTGCGCAACGACAACCTGTTCGCGCTGGACGGCAACCTGCTGAACCGGGCCGGCCCGCGCATGATCGCCGGCGCCGCCGCCCTGTGCGAAAAACTCGACTTGGCGCGCCAGCGCAGAAAAAACTGAGAGCCTAAGCATGTCCTTCCCCTACCCGACCCTGATGGTGCAAGGCACCACCTCCGACGCCGGCAAAACCACCGTGGTGGCCGCCCTGTGCCGCCTGCTGAAACGCCGCGGCGTGGCGGTGGTGCCGTTCAAGCCGCAGAACATGGCCCTGAACAGCGCCGTCACCGCCGACGGCGGCGAGATCGGCCGCGCCCAGGCGCTGCAAGCCATCGCCGCCGGCCTGGAGGCGCACACCGACATGAACCCGGTGCTGTTGAAGCCGTCCTCCAACACCGGCGCCCAAGTGATCATCCACGGCAAGGTGCAGGCCGAGATGAACGCGCGCGACTACCAGCACTACAAAACCGTGGCGATGAAGGCGGTGCTGGAGTCGTACGCCCGGCTGGGCGCGCAATACCAGGCCATCATCGTCGAAGGCGCCGGCAGCCCGGCCGAAATCAACCTGCGCGAGCGCGACATCGCCAACATGGGCTTCGCCGAGGCGGTCGACTGCCCGGTGATCCTGGTGGCCGACATCGACCGCGGCGGCGTCTTCGCCCACATCATCGGCACGCTGGCCTGCCTGTCCGAGAGCGAGCGCGCGCGCATCGTCGGCTTCGTCATCAACCGCTTCCGCGGCGACATCACGCTGCTCGACTCGGGCCTGGAATGGCTGCAACAACAAACCGGCAAGCCGGTGCTGGCGGTGCTGCCGTATCTGCAGGGCCTGTTCCTGGACGCCGAGGACGCGGTCGAGTCGACCCAGGCGGCGCGCGGCGCCTTCCGCGTGGTGGTGCCGAAGCTGCCACGCATGAGCAACCACACCGACTTCGACGCGCTGCGCGCGCACCCGGACGTCGACCTGCAATTCATCGGCCAGGGCCAGGCGATTCCGCCGGCCGACCTGGTGATCCTGCCCGGCAGTAAAAACACCCGCGGCGACCTGGAATGGCTGCTGGCCCAGGGCTGGCGCGGCAAGCTGGCCAGGCACCTGCGCTACGGCGGCAAGGTCATCGGCATTTGCGGCGGCTTCCAGATGCTCGGCGAGGGCGTCGACGACCCGCACGGCGTCGAGGGCGCGGCGGGCGCCTCGGCGGCGCTGGGCTTGCTGGAGATGCGCACCGAGCTGACCTTGGACAAGCGCCTGGTGCGGGCCAGCGGCGTGTGCGCGTTCGACTCCGACTCCGGCGCCGGCGCCGCCGTCAGCGGCTACGAAATCCATATGGGAACGTCGAGCGGGGCGGCGCTGCAGCGGCCGGCGTTCCGCATCGACGGCCGGCCGGAGGGCGCCTGCTCAGCCGACGGGCAGGTCCTCGGCACCTATCTGCACGGGCTGTTCGACACGCCGGCGGCCTGCGCCGCGCTGCTGCGCTGGGCCGGGCTGGACTCCGAGGTGCGCGTCGACACCGCGCAACTGCGCGAGGACAGCCTGGAGCGCATCGCCGACGCCACCCAACCGCTGCTGGACGCGCTGCTGCGCTTGAAGGCGCCGAGGCGGGCGTAAGCCGGCGCCGAGCCGATGCCGACGCCAGTCGGCTGACGCCCTGGCGGGCTAACCCGACCTCAGCACTCGACGATTTTGCGGTTGCCGGGGCCGGCCAGGGTGCGCAGGCTGCGCTCGGTGGCGGCGCTGAACTGGCGGCTGTGCACCGTGTCGACGAAGCGCCAGTCGCAGCGCACCTCGTCGTCGGTTGCGGTGACGACCATGTAACCGCGCTTGCTGGTTTGCGCGTAGTACAGCGGCTCGATCAACTGCTCCATCATGCTCGCCACCTGGTCCGGCGTGCGCTTCGGGTAGCTGCGCTCCAGGCCGGGCGAGGACACCGAGGCGGTGGCGAATTCCACGCCGACCTGCTTGCCGTCGCCGTCGCGCAGGTCGCTGGCCCAGGCGTTGTGGGTGTCGCCGGCCAGCACCACCAGGTTCTTGCGCTGGCGCCGCATGATCCCGAACAGCAGCTCGCGGTCGTTCTGGTAGCCGTCCCAGGAATCCAGATAGCAGGGCAGCGTCGGCGCCGCCAGGCAGGCTTGCTCCTCCGCGCTGACGGCGGCCGGGTCGCCGCCGGCGCGCCGCTTCAAGGCGACATAGTCTTCCCGGCTGATCTGCCCCATCAGGACCGGCGTCGGAAATTCCATGCGCGCCATCAGCACCTGCTGCCCCAGCATCTGCCAGCGCGCCGGCGAGGCGCCGACCTGCCGCTCCAGCCAGTCGATCTGCTCGCGCCCCATCAGCTGGCGCTGCGGCGAGGCCACGTCGCGCCGGTATTTGCCGGCGTCGAAGGCGCCGTCCTCGCCATAGTACGAAGACAGCATCAACTGCTGGCCGCGGCCGATGACGCGGGTGTCGAGCATGTGCAGCGACACCAGTTTGCCGAAATCGAAGGAGCGGTAGATGCGCTCCGGCCGCCCGGGTTCGGGCGCGCGGATCGGCAGCCACTCGTGGTAGGCCCGCACCGCCGCCGCCTTGCGCAGTGAAAACGGGCCGGCGCGGCTGGCCTGGTGCTCGGCGGCGCCGTCCATCCAGGCGTCGTCGGCGATCTCGTGGTCGTCCCACACGGTGATAAAGGGCAGGCTGGCGTGCAGCGCCTGCAGGTCCGGGTCGGAGCGGTACTGGGCGTAGCGGCGGCGGTAGTCGTCCAGCGCCATCAGCGGCTGCGCCGGCTCCGACACCCGTCCCAGCGCCACCGCGCGCTCGCAGGCGTAGCCGGTGCTCTCGTACTCGTAGATGTAGTCGCCGATGTGCAGCGCCGCGTCGAGGTCGTCGCGCTTGGCGGCGTCGGCATAGACGTTGAAATAGCCGGCCGGATAATTCGCGCACGAGAATACCGCCAGGCGCACCTGCCTGACGTCGCGCCTGGGCAGGGTCTTGGTGCGGCCCAGCGGCGACTTCACGCTGGCCGTGCCGAAGCGGTAAAAATACACGTGGCCGGGCAGCAGGCCGTCGACGTCGACCTTCACCGTGTAGTCGCGCGCCGCGCCGGTGGTGACGCTGCCGCTGGCGAGCGGCTGGCGCATCTCGGCGTCGGCCGCCACCTGCCACTGCACCACGACGTCGCCGCCGTCGTGGCCGTCGCGCGGCGTGACGCGGGTCCACAGCACCACCCGGTCGGCCAGCGGGTCGCCGCTGGCCACGCCGTGCAGGAAATGCACGTCGCCGGCGTCGGCCAGCCCGGCGGCGGTGCTGCCGCAGCCGGCCGCGCCCAGGCCGCCGGCGCCGAGCAAGGCCGACGAACACAACTGGCGGATGAACTGGCGCCGCGGCGGCTGCGCCGCGGCGTCGGCCTGCGCCGCTTCGGGAAACCACGTTTGCATACGCACCCACCTTCCTTCGCCACGCCGATGGCTGCAAACTTACGCCCGATTGATGACCGCGGCATGACCTGCGCCAAGCGCGCGCTAAAAAGAGCAAGGGCAAGGCGAGCGGCGAGGCCGGCGGCGGCGCGGGAAACTATGTGACAATCGGGCGCTACCGCACCCCCAACCCGCAGGCAACGCCACAGATGAGCAGTTCCGCCACAAAACGCTACCTGCCCTGGGTGGTCGCCACCGCCCTGTTCATGGAACAGCTCGATTCGACCATCGTCAACACCGCCATCCCCAGCATGGCCGCCAGCCTGAACGTCACGCCGCTGAGCCTGAAGGCGGTGGTCAGCAGCTACATCCTCAGCCTGGCCGTGTGCATACCGATCAGCGGCTGGATGGCCGACCGCTTCGGCGCCCGCCGCGTGTTCTCGAGCGCGGTGGCGATCTTCACGCTGGCCTCGATCCTGTGCGGCCTGTCGGTCAACGCGCCGATGCTGGTGGCCGCGCGCGTGTTGCAGGGCGTGGGCGCGGCGATGATGATGCCGGTCGGGCGCATCTGCATCATCCGCACCTTCCCCAAGTCCGAGCTGCTGGCGGCGATGAACTTCGTCATCATCCCGGCGTTGATCGGGCCGCTGCTCGGCCCCACCGTCGGCGGCCTGATCGTGCACTGGCTGACGTGGCGCGACATTTTCTTCGTCAACGTGCCGGTCGGCCTGGCGGCGCTGCTGCTGGCGCAGCGCTACATGCCCGACTACCAGGCCGAACAGCCGCGCCCGCCCGACCTGGTCGGCCTGGCGCTGTTCGGCGGCGGCGCCGCCCTGCTCTCGTGGCTGCTGGAAGTGTTCGGCGAACACCAGTTGGGGCCGGCGCCGGCGGCGGCGCTGCTGCTGCTGGCCGTCGCCATGCTGGCGGCCTACGTCTGGCACGCCGGGCGGGTGGCGCACCCGCTATTGCGCCTGGGCCTGCTACGCATCCGCACCTTCCGCGTCTCGGTGGCGGGCGGCTTCGTCACCCGCCTCGGCGTCGGCGGCCTGCCCTTCCTGCTGCCGCTGCTGTACCAGCTCGGCCTGGGCTTGCCGGCCTGGCAATCCGGGCTGATGATGATGCCGTCGGCGGCCGCCGCGATGGGCATGAAATTCATTTCGGCGCGGGTGCTGGCGCGCCGCGGCTACCGCCGCGTGCTGATCGTCAACACCGTCCTGATCGGCGCCACCATCGCCATGTACTCGCAAGTGGGGCCGGGCACGCCGCTGGCGGCCATCGTCGCGCTCAGCCTGTGCCTGGGCTTCTTCAACTCGCTGCAATTTTCCAGCATGAACAGCCTGGCCTACGCCGACGTCGACGGCGCCGACTCCAGCATGGCCAGCACCATGGCCAGCTCGATGCAACAACTATCGATGAGCTTTGGGCTGGCGTGCGGCTCCCTGATCACCGGCTGGTTCCTCGGCGGCCTGGCGCAAAGCGAACGCCTGGCGCTGACCGGCGCGCTGCATTACGCCTTCCTGACGTTGGCGGCGCTGACCATCGCCTCATCGGTCACCTACTGGCGCCTGCGTCCGGAAGACGGCGAAAGCATCAGCAAAGGCGCCGGCGCCGGGAAAACCTAGCCCCGAGGCATACCCGCGAGCTACCCGGCCGGCGCCGCGGTATCGGGTGGCGGCGCAAAGCAAGGGCGCGAAGCGGCCGCGCGGGCGCGCGCGCGGCAGGTGTCAAACTTGCATGGAAACTGCGCTTGCCTTAGAATCGCTAGCTCTTGGACCGCGCGCAGCGCGGCCAAACCGCTCTGGGCCGGCGCAAGCTATGCCGCCGACCAGTTTCCCCACGCAAGTTTCTTTACGGTGACCCCTTGGATACCGTGCCGTTTTGGGCGCAATTGTTTGCGCTCGGCTTCCTGATATTGTGCTCGGCCTTTTTCGCCATGGCCGAGACCGCGCTGATGTCGGCCAACCGCCACCGCCTGCGCCACTTGTCCAAGCGCGGCAGCCGCCGCGCCGCCACCACGCTGTGGCTGCTCGAACGCGCCGACACCTTGTTGTCGGTGGTGCTCATCGCCAACACGCTGGTCAACGCGCTGGCCACCGCGCTGGTCACGGCGATCGCCATCGCTACCTTCGGCTACGACGAGAACGTGATCCTGGTCGCCGCCGGCGTCGTGGCCTTCCTGCTGATCGTCTTCGCCGAGATCGCGCCGAAGGTGATCGGCGCCACCTATCCGGAAAAAATCGCGCTGTTGGCCAGCGGCGTGCTCAAGCCGCTGATGGCGGCCGCCAAACCGGTCAGCTGGTTCGTCAACCTGTTCGTGTCGCTGCTGCTCAAGCTGTTGCGCATCCGCCGCGGCGGCAACCTGCACGATTCCCGCCTGTCGCCGGAGGAATTGCGCTCGATGGTGCTCGAGGGCGGCAACTTCATCCCGCAAAAGCACAAGAGCATCCTGCTCAACCTGTTCGACCTGGAAACCATCTCGGTGGAGGACATCATGACGCCGCGCTCGCAAATCGAGGCGCTGAACCTGGCCGCGCCGGTCGACGAGATCCGCCACCAGCTGACCACCTGCTACCACAACAAGCTGCCGGTGTACGAGGGCGAGATCAACCGCGTCGTCGGCATTTTGCACGTGCGCAAGGCGATGGCGCTGCTGGGCCAGGACGTGGCGTTGACGGCCGCCGATTTCCGCGCCCTGCTCAGCGAGCCTTACTTCATTCCGCAGGACACCGGCGTGTTCACCCAGTTGCAATATTTCCAGGAAAACCACGAGCGGCTCGGCATCATCGTCGACGAGTACGGCGAGCTGCAGGGCCTGGTCACGCTCGACGACATCATCGAGGAAATGATCGGCGAATTCACCACCTCGATGCCGGGCGCGGCGCGCGCCGACGCGTTCGGCTGGGACGCGCAGGGCGAGTGCCTGCTCGACGGCGCCACCGCTTTGCGCGACATCAACAAGCGCCTGGACCTCGATTTTCCGCTGGACGGGCCGAAAACCGTCAACGGCATGCTGCTCGAATTGCTACAGGACATACCGGAGGCGCCCATCAGCGTCAAGATCGGCGCCTGCGTCATCGAGGTGATCCAGACCCAGAACCAGTCGATCAAGGTGGTCAAACTGACGCGCCCGGCGCCGGCCGGGACGGACTAGCCGGTCTGCTTGCCGATTCGGCAATTGCGTTGTTCCACCGCGTCCCCGGCGCGACAATCGCTTTACAAACATGATGCTGCGGGGCATGATCGATGGATCTGGGGGCCTTGCGCGTTCTGCGCCGGCGCGCCTTTCCACAACGTGGTTTTCCTGACAGCGCTCCCATGGCAGCAGTCCTTCCCAACTCGACCGCCGCAACGTCCATGTCGGGGCTGGCGCGGGCGCTGCTGCAAGCGGGCCGCCTGAGCGCGCCGCAGGCGGAGGCGCTGCAAAGGAAGGCCAGCGCCGACAAACTCCCCTTCATCGACGCCCTGCTCGCCAGCGACGCCATCGACGCCGCCGCGCTGGCGTTGTTTTGCGCCGAAACCTTCGGCTATCCGCTGCTGGACCTGGGCAGTTACAACGTCGAGGCGCTGCCGCCGAAGGTCATCGACGGCAAGCTGATGCAAAGCCAGCGCGTGATCGCCCTGTCGCGCCGCGGCAACAAGATGTCGGTGGCGATGTCCGACCCGACCAACAGCCAGGCGCTGGACCAGATCAAGTTCCAGACCGAGTCCTCGGTCGAACCGGTGATCGTCCAGCACGACGTGCTGCTGCAGTTTCTCGCCGGGCTCAACAAGAGCGCCGAGCAAAGCATCCACGAGATGATCGGCGACGAACAGGAAATCCAGTTCGCCGAGGAGGCCACGGCCGCGCCGGAGCCGGGCGCCAACGAGATCGAAGACGCGCCGATCGTCAAGTTCCTCAACAAGATCCTGATGGACGCGGTCAACCTGGGCGCCTCCGACATCCACTTCGAGCCGTTCGAGAAGTTCTACCGCATCCGCCTGCGGGTCGACGGCGTGCTGCGCGAGCACGCCCAGCCGCCGGTGTCGATCAAGGAAAAGCTGGTCTCGCGCATCAAGGTGCTGTCCAAGCTCGACATCTCGGAAAAGCGCGTGCCGCAGGACGGGCGCATGCGCCTGATCCTGTCGGCCACGAAGACCATCGATTTCCGCGTCAGCACGCTGCCGACGCTGTTCGGCGAGAAAACCGTGATGCGCATCCTCGACGCCACCCAGGCGCAGATGGGCATCGACGCGCTCGGCTACGACCCGGACCAGAAGGCCACGCTGCTCGAGGCCATCGGCCGGCCCTACGGCATGGTGCTGGTGACCGGGCCGACCGGCTCGGGCAAGACGGTGTCGCTGTACACCTGCCTGAACGTCATCAACCAGCCCGGCATCAACATCTCGACGGCCGAGGACCCGGCCGAAATCAATCTGCCGGGCGTCAACCAGGTCAACGTCAACGACCGCGCCGGCCTGACCTTCCCGGTGGCGCTCAAGTCCTTCCTGCGCCAGGACCCGGACGTGATCATGGTCGGCGAGATCCGCGACCTGGAAACGGCCGACATCGCCATCAAGGCGGCGCAGACCGGCCACATGGTGTTTTCCACGCTGCACACCAACGACGCGCCGTCGACGCTGACGCGGCTGATGAACATGGGCGTGGCGCCGTTCAACATCGCCTCCTCGGTGATCCTGATCACCGCGCAGCGCCTGACCCGGCGCCTGTGCACCTGCAAGCAGCCGGTCGCCATCCTCGACACCATCCTGCTCAAGGCCGGCTTCCTGGCCGACGAGCTCGACGGCAGCTGGAAACCCTACGGCCCGGTCGGCTGCGAGCGCTGCAACGGCGGCGGCTACAAGGGCCGGGTCGGCATCTACCAGATCATGCCGATCACCGAGGCGATCGAGAAAATCATCCTGAACCATGGCAACTCGCTGGAAATCGCCCGCCAGTCGGAGTCCGAGGGCGTCAAATCCCTGCGCCGCTCCGGCCTGATGAAGGTGCGCCAGGGCCTGACCAGCCTCGAGGAAGTATTAGGCTGTACCAACGAATAGGACGCACATCATGGCCACATCAAGCAGCGCGGCGGGGATGCAGGTGAAGGAATCGATCTACGCCTGGGAGGGCAAGGACAAGTCCGGCAAGACCGTCCGCGGCGAGCTGCGCGCCGGCGGCGAAGCCGTGGTCAACGTGACGTTGCGGCGCCAGGGCATCATGGTCACCAAGGTCAAGAAAAAGGCCTACCGCAGCGGCAAGAAGATCACCGACAAGGACATTTCGCTGTTCACGCGCCAGCTGGCGACGATGATGAAGGCCGGCGTGCCGCTGTTGCAGTCGTTCGACATCGTCGGCAAGGGCCACGCCAACCCGTCGGTGTCGAAGCTGGTGATGGACCTGCGCGCCGACATCGAGACCGGTACCAGCCTGAACCAGGCGTTCCGCAAATACCCGCTGTACTTCGACCCGCTGTTTTGCAACCTGGTCGGCGCCGGCGAACAGGCCGGCATCCTGGAGGACCTGCTGACCCGGCTGGCGATCTACAAGGAAAAGACCATCGCCATCAAGGGCAAGATCAAGTCGGCGCTGACGTACCCGATTTCGATCATGGCGATCGCCTTCATCGTCACCGCCGTCATCATGATCTGGGTGGTGCCGGCCTTCAAGGAGGTGTTCCAGAGCTTCGGCGCCGACCTGCCGGCGCCGACCCTGTTCGTGATGGCGGTGTCGGAGTTTTTCGTGCAGTGGTGGTATCTGATCTTCGGCGGCATCTTCGCCACGATCTACTTCTTCTTCCAGTCCTGGCGGCGCTCGCTGAAAATGCAGCGCTTCATGGACGTGCTGATCCTCAAGGCGCCGATCTTCGGCGAGGTGATCCGCAAGGCCACCATCGCCCGCTGGACCCGCACGCTGGCCACCATGTTCGCCGCCGGCGTGCCGCTGGTCGAATCGCTCGACTCGGTCGGCGGCGCCGCCGGCAACGCCGTCTACCTGGACGCCACCCGGCGCATCCAGAACGAGGTCAGCACCGGCACCAGCCTGACGGTGGCGATGCAGAACGCCGACGTCTTCCCCAACATGGTCACGCAGATGGTGGCCATCGGCGAGGAGTCCGGCTCGCTCGACGCGATGCTCGGCAAGGTCGCCGACTTCTACGAGGAGGAGGTCGACGAGGCCGTCGCCGCGCTGTCGTCGCTGATGGAACCCTTGATCATGGTCATCCTGGGCGTGCTGATCGGCGGCCTGGTGATCGCCATGTACCTGCCGATCTTCAAGCTCGGCTCGGTGGTCTGATTTGAGCAACGAAGTTACACTCGCATTAACTATGGCGCTTGAGTTATTCAACCAATTAAACGCCATCTATTAAAAAATCCACATTTTTCAATATCGGAACAAAAAGGATTATTTCCAATGATAGAAGCAACTCGATCTCCCGATGATATCTGGACGGAAGATAAATTAGGAAGTCGGTCATCAGCTGATTATTTAACAAGGTATTTAAAAACACGTTATAAGGCAAAGCCTACCGAGCCTGGTTTCGTTATTGCTGTAAATGCAGCATGGGGATTCGGTAAAACTTTTATGCTGAAACGATGGAAGGATGAATTATCATCAAAAAGGCATCCTGTTGTCTATTTTGATGCATGGAAAAATGATTTCACTCCAGAGCCTTTAGTAGCATTCATTTCGGAAATTGATGATGGACTGGAATCATTTTTCAAAGAAATACCAAGCGCCGAAGCGGCTTTTACTGAAGTAATGAGCAAGGCAAAACAAGTTATTATGCCAATGTTGAAGGCCGCTGGTTATGCGGTAGCCAAGCATGCATTGGGAATTGGTGCAGATCTTGTCAATGACCTGATCGTTGACGCTACCGGATCTGAGAAAGCAGCCTCTCCTAAACCAATCGAGTTAGGAGCAAGTGCAACTGATGTCGCCAAAAGCATGGAAGAAGCAGTTACGGCCTCACTGAAGGAACACAAAACAACGAAGCAAGCAATTTCGGGATTCAAGATTAAGCTAAGTCAACTCATTACGGTGTTATCAGAGGCAGAAAATGTGAACCTACCTCTTTTTATTTTTGTTGATGAGCTTGATCGATGCCGTCCAAATTATGCAATTGAGCTTTTAGAAGGAATTAAACACCTTTTCGGTGTTCCAGGAATTTTCTTTGTTGTCGCAACCAACCTAAAACAGCTTGGAGAATCCACAAAAGCAATATATGGAAATGAATTTGATGGCCATCTATATTTAAAAAGGTTTTTCGACCTTGAGTACTCACTTCCAGAGCCAGATGGTTTAAAATTTGCCGCTGTGCTTTTCGAAGAAATAACTCAGCCTGAAATAGGGAAATTTATCACAGGTCTTGAAATATTAAATTTCCCCGATCGCTCCGCGTTGCCATTTATTTTCCACAAAAACGCTAGACTTTTTGATTGCACGCTAAGAGATCAATTACAGGCTATGCGAATAATAGAAGCAGCATTAATTACTCTTGACCAACAACAAATACATATTCATTTTTTAATATTTTTAGCTATGCTCTACCAAAAATCCCCGTCAACATATGAACGCGTAGTAAATGCAAAAAACTTTACAGATATTACAGGATTTCAATTACTTAAATCTTTAAATCACGGCGATGGATACAAAACCTCAAATCATCATAGAAACTCAGTTCAAGAAAGTGAATTTATACATACCTCAACGGAGAAAGTTGCCTATTTTTATTTAAGAAGTGCCTGGAAGAAACTTCGAGATTTATATATTGAAAAAGTGAATAATCTTGATTTTCCAGCAAACTTATTATTATCATTCACATCACAAGAAAATCCTTGCAATTCGAACTCCTATCCATCCATTGGAAATTACATTGACATCGTAAGGCATGCGGGTGGATTTGGCCGTTCAACATCATGAAATTTACATTTCCCAGTCAAACTTCAGCAATTTAAAAATGAATTATATTTAAAATAGAATACAGATCACTGGAATAAGATTTTACAAATGATAATTAATCTATCCTTCCATTTCTTGAGCACTTAAATCAGCGATTAATGATTTGACGCATGCTGGGAAATGTTGTGGTTGTAAATTTTTAGATAGCTGCGCAGAGTCGATTCAAGGTCGGCGGCTGAAGCGAAACGGATTTGATTGACAAGCTCGCTGAAAATCAGCTTCATGGACGTGCTGATCCTCAAGGCGCCGATCTTCGGCGAGGTGATCCGCAAGGCCACCATCGCCCGCTGGACCCGCACGCTGGCCACCATGTTCGCCGCCGGCGTGCCGCTGGTCGAATCGCTCGACTCGGTCGGCGGCGCCGCCGGCAACGCCGTCTACCTGGACGCCACCCGGCGCATCCAGAACGAGGTCAGCACCGGCACCAGCCTGACGGTGGCGATGCAGAACGCCGACGTCTTCCCCAACATGGTCACGCAGATGGTGGCCATCGGCGAGGAGTCCGGCTCGCTCGACGCGATGCTCGGCAAGGTCGCCGACTTCGACGAGGCCGTCGCCGCGCTGTCGTCGCTGATGGAGCCCTTGATCATGGTCATCCTGGGCGTGCTGATCGGCGGCCTGGTGATCGCCATGTACCTGCCGATCTTCAAGCTCGGCTCGGTGGTTTAGCGCGGCGGCGCAGCTGGCCCGGGCGGCGCGGCGATCCGCACGACGAAACGGCAGCCGCGTCCGCCCGGACCCGGCGCCAGCCAACTCCCGTCGGGCGTCAGTTACACGGTGATGATGAATAAACTCGACGACGGCAATCCATCGGGCGACGCGTCGTATCAGCTGCGGATTCTGCGGCGGATCGAGGCGGCGCTCAAGGACGAGCGCTTGTAGCGAATGGCGTTGGCGTGTCGTAGGTCGGATGAGCGAAGCGTAATCCGACCATGTTGGCCGAAGCGAGACGCGCTGCTCCGGGCCAACGTTGTCGGGTTACGCCCTGCGGGCTAACCCGACCCACGAGAATCTTTCACTGAGCGGCATTGCCACCCGCCCCATTCATGCGGTCTAATACGGGCGTACAGCAACAAAAAGCGCGCCCACCGACCAATCCGACCCGCCGGGAAAAATACGATGCCTGAAGAAACGCTGTTGTTTGCCGCCCCCGCGAACCTGGTCGTGAGCCTGGTGGCGGCCCTGTTCGGCCTGCTGATCGGCAGCTTCCTGAACGTCGTGATCTACCGCGTGCCGAAGATGATGCAGCGCGAGTCGGACAACTATGTCGCCTCGGAAAGCGGCAAGGAAGAGCCCCACACCGACCAGTTCAACCTGATGCTGCCGCGCTCGTGCTGCCCGCACTGCGGCCACCAGATCACGGCACTGGAAAACATCCCGGTCGCCAGCTACCTGGCGCTGCGCGGCAAGTGCAGCGCCTGCAAGGCGCCGATTTCGGCGCGCTACCCGGCCGTCGAGACGCTCACCGGCGCGCTGTTCTTCGCGCTGGTCTGGCATTTCGGCAGCGGCTGGGCCGGCCTGGCGGCGCTGTTTTTCGGCTGCTCGCTGGTCGCCATGACCTTCATCGACGCCGACACCCAATTGCTGCCCGACGACCTGACCTACCCGCTGCTGTGGGCCGGCCTGCTGGTCAACCTGAACGGCACCTTCGTGCCGCTGCACGACGCCGTGGTCGGCGCCGCCGCCGGCTATCTGGTTTTGTGGAGCATTTACTGGGCCTTCAAGCTGGCGACAGGCAAGGAGGGAATGGGGTATGGTGACTTCAAATTGCTGGCGGCGCTGGGCGCGTGGCTGGGCTGGACCATGCTGCCGACGATTATTTTGCTGTCCTCGGTGGTCGGCGCACTGGTCGGCATCGGCCTGATCGTCTTCACCAAGCGCGGCCGCGACAAGCCGATTCCGTTCGGCCCGTATCTGGCGGCGGCCGGCTTGATCGCGCTGCTGTACGGCGCGCCCATTTCGCGTTTCACGCTCGGCCTGCTGGGCTGAGCCTTCCGAACCAGCACCAGCACCAGTACCAGGATATCGATGGAACAAGTCCAACACGCAGCCTACTTCAGCGTCGGCCTGACCGGCGGCATCGGCTGCGGCAAGAGCACGGTCGCCGACCTGTTCGCCGTCCGCGGCGCCAGCATCGTCGACACCGACCTGATCGCCCATAGCCTGACCGGTGCCGGCGGCGCCGCCATGCCGGCCCTGCTGGCCGAGTTCGGCGCCGCCTTCGCCGACGCCGACGGCGCGCTTGAGCGCGCCAAGATGCGCAAGCTGGTCTTCGGCGACCCGCGCGCCAAAGTCCGCCTGGAAGCCATTTTGCACCCGCGCATCCGCGCCGCCACCATGGCCGCGGCGGCCGTCGCCGGCGGCAGTTACGTGATTTTCGCGGTGCCGCTGCTGGTCGAATCGGGCGGCTGGCGCGAGCGGGTCGAGCGCGTGCTGGCGATCGACTGCCCTGAAAGCCTGCAAATTGCCCGGGTGATGGCGCGCAACGGCTTGCAGCAGGAGCAAGTGCAAGCCATCATGGCGACCCAGGCGACGCGGGCGCAGCGGCTGGCGGCGGCCGACGACGTCATCGTCAACGACGCCGGTTTGGAGCGCCTGGCGCCGCAAGTGGAGCGCCTGCACCGGCTATACTTGGCTTTTGCGGAAAGAATGCCAACAATACCATCACAACGTTTGTAATTTGTCGACTCTTGGTTCAGAATCACGGGATTCTTTGCGGTTCCATATTTAAAGGGATGTTATTTTGATTGTCTACGAATACCCTTTCAACGAACGCATACGTACTTTGTTGCGGCTGGAAGACCTGTACGACAAATTCAAGTTCTTTGTCCACCAAGAACATCCAATGCAACACCACGTCGCCCTCGCCACCATCTTCGACATGCTCGAGGTGGCCGGCCGCGCCGATTTGAAGTCCGATTTGCTGCAAGAGCTGGAACGCCAGCGCCAAAGCCTGCTGGGCTACCGCTCCAACCCGAACGTCGCCGCCGACACGCTGGACGCGATCCTGGCCGAACTCGACGCGGTCAGCAGCGCGCTGGTGGCGTCGCAGGGCAAGACCGGGCAAAACATCCGCGACAACGAATGGCTGATGAGCATACGCGGGCGCACCATCATCCCGGGCGGCGCCTGCGAGTTTGACCTGCCGTCGTATTTCGCCTGGCAAAAGCGCAGCGCCGAACACCGCTTCGCCGATATTTGCGGCTGGTTCGCGCCGCTGGCGCCGTTGTTCGACGCGCTGTCGCTGGTGCTGCGCCTGCTGCGCGACTCCGGCCGCCCGGTCAAGATGATCGCCGGCGCCGGCAGCTACCAGCAGATGTTGCAAGGCAAGGTGTACCAGATGCTGCGCCTGAGCCTGGACGAAACCACCGGCGCGATCCCGGAGATTTCGGCCAATAAATACATGCTGTGGGTGCGTTTCACCACCCAGGGCGGCGACTTGAAGCCGAAGCCGCTGGAAGACGACGTCCCTTTCGAGCTTACGCTCTGTAATTTTTAGATTTGTTGAACGCCATGACCGTTGTTAACTGCCCTACCTGTTCCGCCAAAGTCGAGTGGACTGAAAAAAACACCTTCCGCCCGTTCTGCTCGGAGCGCTGCAAACAGATCGACCTGGGCGCCTGGGCCGAGGAAAAGTACAGCATCCCCGCGGTGAAATCGCCCGACGATGTGCTGGACGACGACAGCGCCACCTGATGTTCGTTGAAAGAATCAACACCAAGGGCGCAACTCCGGGGCCAGACCTTCAGGTCTGACCTTGCCGCCACGGCGCCGGCTCTTTGCCCTTGGCTTTAAGCGCCTTCGCGGCAGTCGCGCCGCACCACGTCCAGCCATTCCAGCAGCGGAATGGTGGCCGGCAGCAGCGGCGCGACGCCGACTTCGCCCTGCCACGCGAACGCCTGTCCCTCCAGGCTTTGCGGCTCGCCGCGCCACTCGCGGCTGATGTAGAAGTGCAGTCGCACGTGCGCGTGCGGGTAGACGTATTCGACGCCGCACCACGGCTCGGCGCTGACGATGTGCAGACCCAGCTCTTCGACGAATTCGCGCTTCAGCGCGTCGAGGATCGCCTCGCCCGCCTCCACTTTGCCGCCCGGGAATTCCCAGTAGCCGTCGTAGGGTTTGCCGGCCGGCCGCTGGCCCAGCAGCACGTCGCCGTTCGGCTTCATCAAAATGCCGACGGCGACGTCGACCGGCGCCGCCTTAAGCTGGCTCATCGGCTGGCCCGTCCGGCATTTTGCCGGCGTGGTCCTTGGCGAACTGCCAAGCCACGCGGCCCGAGCGCGAGCCGCGCATCAGCGCCCAGCGCAAGGCGTCGCCGCGCGCCGCGGCGATCTGCTCGGCGTCGCAGCCGAACGTGCCCAGCCAGTGCGCCACGATGTCGAGGTAGTCGTCCTGCTTGAACGGGTAGAACGACAGCCACAGGCCGAAGCGCTCCGACAGCGAGATTTTCTCCTCCACCGTCTCGCCCGGATGCAGGTCGCCGTCCTCGGTCTGGCGGTAACTGCTGTTGTCGGACATGCGCTCCGGCAGCAGGTGGCGCCGGTTCGAGGTGGCGTAAATGAGCACGTTGTCCGACTGCGCCGAGATGCTGCCGTCGAGCGCCACCTTGAGCGCCTTGTAGCCGCTCTCGCCCTCCTCGAACGACAGGTCGTCGCAGAAGACGATGAAGCGCTCGGCGCGCCCGGCGACCAGATCGACGATGTCGGGCAGCTCGGCCAGGTCGTCCTTGTCGACCTCGATCAGGCGCAGGCCGTCCTTGGCGAACTGGTTCAGGCAGGCCTTGATCAGCGACGACTTGCCGGTGCCGCGCGCGCCCGTCAACAGCACGTTGTTGGCCGGCCGGCCGCTGACGAACTGGCGCGTGTTCTGCTCGATCTGGCTCTTTTGCGTGCCGATGTTGTGCAGGTCCGACAGGCCGATCTGCGACACGTGCGCAACCGCCTGCAGGTAGCTGGCGCCGCCGGCGCGCTTGCGCCAGCGGTAGGCGTGGCCCAGGTTCCAGTCGGTGGCGCGCTGCGGCGGCGGCAGCGCCGCCTCGACGCGCTGCATCAGCGCCTCGGCGCGGCGCAGGAATTGGTCGAGTGGTGTCATGAGCGGTAATCGGCGTTGATGCTGACGTAGTCGTGCGACAGGTCGCAGGTCCACAGCGTGGCGGTGGCGTCGCCGCGGGCCAGGTTGACGCGGATGGTGATCTCGCTTTGCTGCATCACGCGCTGGCCGTCCTGCTCCTGGTAGTCGGGATTGCGGCCGCCGTTCTTGGCGACCCAGACGTCGTCGAGGTACAGGTTCAGCGTGTCGACGTCGAGGTCGTCCACGCCGGCGTAGCCGATCGCCGCCAGGATGCGGCCCAGGTTCGGGTCGGAGGCGAAGAAGGCGGTTTTCACCAGCGGCGAATGGGCGATCGAGTAGGCGATCTTGCGGCATTCCCCGGCGTCGCGGCCGGCTTCCACGGTGACCGTCATGAACTTGGTGGCGCCCTCGCCGTCGCGCACGATGGCCTGCGCCAGGAAGGTCGACAGCTCGGTCACGGCGGCCGCCAGCGCGGCGTACTGCGGCGTGTCCAGCGAATCGACCTTCAGCGTGCCGGCGCCGGTGGCCACGACGATGAAGGAATCGTTGGTCGAGGTGTCGCCGTCGATGGTGATGCAGTTGAACGACTTGTCGGCCGCCTGCTTGACCAGTTGGTCCAGCACCGGCTGGGCCACGGTGGCGTCGAACGCCAGGAAGCCGAGCATGGTCGCCATGTTCGGTTTGATCATGCCGGCGCCCTTGCTGATGCCGGTCAGCGTGACCGTGTGGCCGTCGATGACGACGCTGCGCGAGGCCGCCTTGGGCTGGGTGTCGGTGGTCATGATGGCCTCGGCGGCGCTGAACCAGTTGTCGTTGCTCAGCGCGCCGACGGCCCGCGGCAGGCCGGCGACCAGGCGCTGCAGCGGCAGCGGTTCAAGGATCACGCCGGTCGAAAACGGCAGGATCTGGCCGGGCGCGCAGCCCAGCAGGTCGGCCAGCGCGGCGCAACTGGCGTGGGCGTCGGCCAGGCCGGACGGACCGGTGCCGGCGTTGGCGTTGCCGGTGTTGACCAGCAGCGCGCGGATCGGCGCGGCGCCGGCGGCCACGGCCGCCAGGTTGGCCTTGCACACCTGCACCGGCGCGGCGCAGAAGCGGTTCAGCGTGAACACGCCCGACACCGACGCCGTCGGCGCCAGCGCCAACACCAGCACATCCTTGCGGTTCGGTTTCTTGATACCGGCTTCAGCAACGCCGATGTCGATGCCGGCGACGGCTTTCAAGTCTGCGGCGACGGGCTTGGGGGAATTGACGGCCATATGAGTTTTTCTGGTAGGGAAATGGGAGCCGCTATTGTAATGCCTCCGGGCGCGGCGCAGCGCCGGCGGCTGGAATCGCGCGCGGGATCGACGCGGCGGCGGCGATGGCAATCGAGTCAAAAAAACAACAGATCGGCCTCATATCACTGAAATGGCATATTTCCTTCCCCCTCCATAGCAAATCGCGTTATGTTACGGAACTATCAATTGCGGAGTGACAACTTACGCATATGAAAGACAACACATGACGAGAGCACGATGAATCCACGAATCCTGGCGCTGCTGCTGGCTGGCTTGCCCGTCGCGCCCGCCTGCGCCGACGGCCTGCCGGCCGACGGCAAGTTGAGCCTGAGCGGCTTCGCCACCTTCGGCATGGCGCGCACCAACAGCGACGAGGCCCAATTCGTCCGCTACAACCAGGCCGAGGGCGTCGATTCGGGCGTTAACAGCGGCACCGACAGCAACCTGGGCTTGCAGGCGAGCTACAAGTTCACGCCGGAGCTGTCGGCCACGGCGCAGGTGCTCACGCGCCAATACACCAGCACCCATTACGCCCCCGAACTGAGCTGGGCCTTTCTAAAGTATCAGCTGCGCGACGAGCTGAGCCTGCGCGCGGGCCGGGTGGTGGTGCCCAGCTTCATGATGTCCGACTACCAGAACGTGGGCTACGCCAACACGATGATGCGCCCGCCGTTGGAGATGTACGGCCTGGCGGCGATTGAGCACATCGACGGCGCCGACCTGACGTACCAGCGCTCCTTCGGCGCCAGCACCGTGACGGCCCAGCTGGCCGCCGGCGTCAGCCACGGCAAGCTGTTCGTCGCCGGCGGCGGCGGTTCCATCGCCACCATCCGCGCGCCGCTCTACGCGCTCAACCTGGCGCTGGAAAACGGCCCGTTCACGCTGCGCCTGAGCCGCCTGACGACGGAGCTGGAAAGCCGCGACTTCCGCATGCTCAACACCCTGACGGCGCGCCTGCAGCAGGCCGGCTTCGCGGCGCTGGCGCGCGAGCTGACGCTGGTGGGCGGCAAGAAGATCAGCTTCAGTTCGGTCGGCGCGACCATGGACTGGCAGCAGTTGCTGTTGCAGGGCGAATACGGCCGGCGCCAGGCCAACGAGCCGGTCTACATTCCCGACAACGACGCCTACTATGTGATGGCCGGCTACCGGGTCGGCGCGCTGCTGCCCTACTACGCCCACGCGGCGGTGTGGCAGAAGGGCCGCTCGGTGACGCTGCCGGCCAACTTCCCCGCCGGCGGGGCGCTGGCGCGGCGCGTCGACTTCGGCTACCTGACGGCGGCCGAGCAACACTCCGACCTGCTCGGCCTGCGCTGGAATTTCGCCAAGGCGCGCGCGCTGAAGGTGCAGATCGACCGGCTCCGGCCGACGCGCAAATCCGGCGGCCTGATCAACGGCCCCGCGGACGGCCTGAAGCACCCTGTGGTGGTCGTGGCGTTCGCGCTCGACGCCGTGTTTTAAGGGGGCGCGATGAAAACACCGTCCGCCCTCACGCTGTTGCTCGCGCTGTTGTTCAGCGCGCCGGTGGCGCCGGCGTGCGCCGCCACCGCCATCATCGTCAGCGCGCGCAACACCGCCACCCGCATCGTCAGCGACCAGGCGGCCCAGATCTTCCTTGGCAAATCAAACCAGCTGACGCCGATCGACCTGGCCGACAACTCGGCCACCCGCAGCGACTTCTACCAAAAAATCGCCGGCAAGGACCAGGACCAGGTGAAGGCGATCTGGTCGAAGATCGTCTTCACCGGGCGCGGCTTTCCGCCCAAGGAATACAATAGCCCGGCCGACGTCAAGAAAGCCGTCGCCGCCGACAGCGGCGCGATCGGCTACATCGACAAGGCCGCCGTCGACGATACCGTCAGGGTGGTCCTGATCGTGCATTGAGCCGCCGTGGCGGCGACGGCGACACAGCGCCTGCGGCCGCGGCCGAAGGCATCCGATTGGTACACCGGCGTCGGCCGGACAGTGGGGAGAGCAGCGTGAACCTGTCGCTACGGGCGAAATTCCTGATACTCAGCGCGGTGGTGCAGGCGCTGGTGGTCGGCCTGCTGATCTGGAACAATATGCGCATCATGGACCAGGCCGTCAGCAACAACGCCGACCGCGTCGCCCACGAATACGCGGTCACGCTGAACCTGTCGCTGGGCGCCTATGCCAGCAAGGGCCGGCTGCCCGAACTGCGCTCCTACCTCAACGAAATGCTGGCCGATCCGGCCGACAGCTTCGTGCGCTACATCGTCGTGCTCGACCGCGACGAGCTGCCCATCATCGTCGCCGGCAGCGTGCCGCCGAAGCTGCCGGCGCTGCTGCAACGGCCCGGCGTGCGCACCAACCAGGGCTTGAAAACGCTGCTGGTGGACGCCATGCTGCACGCGCGCGCGCCGCTGCTGTTGAAGGACAACCAGGTCGGCTCGCTGCACTTCGGCCTGTCGACCTCGGACCTGGCGCAGGCGCGCGACGAGGTGCTCAGCCAGGGCAGCGTGATCTCGATCGTCGGCTTCGGCATCGGCCTGCTGCTGTTCTACGCCTTCACGCGCGGCATCGGCCGGCGCCTGGACGGCTTGAACGCGCAGTCGCAGCGCCTGGTGCAGGGCGACTACGGCGCCCTGCTGCCCGAGCACGGCGGCGACGAGATCGAAGTGGTGTCGCGCTCGCTGAACACGATGAACCTGGCGCTGCGCGCCCGCATCGCCCAGCTCGAGCAGGCCGAGCGGCGCCTGTCGGAGTCGGAGGCGCGCTTCAAGATCCTGTTCGACGTGGCGCCGGTGCCGCTCAGCGTGACCGACCGCGACGGCACCATCATCGCCGCCAACCTGGCGCTGGAACGCACCTTCAACGCCGGCGCCGGCGCCATCGTCGGCAAGAACGCCACCGACATCTCGTTTTGGGAAGACGCCGCCGAACCGCGCCGGGTGATGGCGATCCAGGCCCGCGACGGCGCCGTCGACGGTGAAATCGCCCGGGTGCGGCTGGCCGACGGCCGCGCCGGCAGCGTGGCGATCTGGACCTCGTCGCTGTCGCTGGACGGCGCCACCGCCATCATCTGGGCGCTGCTCGACCTGACCGAGGAACTCAACGCCAAGGGCGAACTGAAGGAACTCAACACCTCGCTGGAGAGCCGGGTGCGCGAGCGCTCGGCCGAACTGGAGCGCGCCAACGGCGACCTTAGCGACGCCCTCGACACGCTGCAGCGCACCCAGCACGACCTGCTGGCGGCCGAGAAAATGGCCTCGCTCGGCTCGCTGGTGGCCGGCATCGCGCACGAACTCAACACGCCGATCGGCAACAGCCTGCTGGCCTCGACGACGCTGTCGGACCGGGTCGTCGAATTCGACCGGGTGATCGCCGGCGGCGCGCTGCGGCGCTCGGCGCTGGTGGCGCACCTGGACGAGGTCAAGCAGGCCGCCGGCCTGATCTCCGGCTCGCTGCAAAAGGCCGCCAACCTGATCTCCTCGTTCAAGCAGGTGGCGGTCGACCAGACCAACGACCAGCGCCGCAGCTTCGACCTGCTGCTGGTGCTGCAGGATACGCTGGCGACCTACCTGCCGCGCCTGCGCCGGGCCCACTGCGTGGCCCGCCTGGAGATTCCGCCGGGACTGACGATGGACTCGTACCCGGGCAGCCTGTACCAGGTACTCAACAACCTGATCAACAACGCCCTGGTGCACGGCTTCGACCGGCGCGCCTCGGGCGCCATCACGATACAGGCCTGCGACATCGGCGACGGCCAGATCGCGCTGCAGTTCGGCGACGACGGCAACGGCATGAGCGACGAGGTGCTGCGCCACGTCTTCGACCCCTTCTTCACCACCAAGATGGGCCAGGGCGGCACCGGCCTGGGCATGAACATCGTCTACAACATCGTCACCGGCGTGCTGGGCGGGCGCATCAACGTCACCACCGCGCCGGACCGGGGCACGACGATCCGCATCGTCATGCCGCGCACGGCGCCGCTGCGCGACGGCGCCAAGAAGAGCACGGCGGCGGCGCTGGCCGTGTAGGCGGCGGCGCATCCAAAGACCAGGGGCGCAACCCTGGGGCCAGCCCCCCCCCCCCGCGGCAAGGCGAGAGGGCCGGCCCCCGGCTCTTCGCCGCTGGTTTTTTCGGTGTCGCGGCGCGCATTGTTAACGCAAAAAAGGGCGGAGAATTCGCATTCTCCGCCCTTTTCCATTCAGCCTCGCGGCTTACGCCAGCTTGCCGTGGCAAGCCTTGTACTTCTTGCCGCTGCCGCAAGGACAAGGGTCGTTGCGGCCGACGCGCATGCCCTCGGCCACCTCGCCGGGCGCCGCGCTCGGCGCCAGCAAATCCTCCGGCGCCGCGTTCGGGTTGAAGTCGGCGTGCTCGTAGTGCAGGTTTTCCACGTGCGACTGTTGCATCGCCAACTCGGCCGCGTCGATTTCCTCGCGCGACTGGATGCGCACCGTCATGACCAGCTTGACCACTTCGTTCTTGATCATGTCGAGCATCTGGCCGAACAGTTCAAACGCTTCGCGCTTGTATTCCTGCTTCGGATTCTTCTGGGCGTAGCCGCGCAGGTGGATACCCTGGCGCAGATGGTCCAGCGCCGCCAGGTGTTCGCGCCAATGGCTGTCGACCGCCTGCAGCATAACGTTGCGTTCGAAGCCGCCGAACGATTCCTTGCCGACGATGTCGATTTTCGACTGGTAGACCGCGTCGGCCGCGCCGATGACGCGCTCGAGCAGGTCCTCGTCGGTCAGGTTGGTCTCGGCCGCCATCATCGCCTGCAGCGGCAGGTCGATTTGCCATTCGGCGGCCAGGGTCGCCTCCAGCGCCTTGATGTCCCACTGTTCCTCGACCGATTCTTCCGGCACGTTGACGCGCACCAGGTCGGTGAACACGCCGTGGCGCAGCGAGGCGATCAGCTCGGAAACGTCGGTCGTCTCCAGCAGCTCGTTGCGCTGCTGGTAGATCACCTTGCGCTGGTCGTTGGCGACGTCGTCGTATTCGAGCAGTTGCTTGCGGATGTCGAAGTTGCGCGCCTCGACCTTGCGCTGGGCCGATTCGATCGAGCGCGACACGATGCCCGCCTCGATCGGTTCGCCTTCCGGCATTTTCAGCCGGTCCATGATGGCGCGCACGCGGTCGCCGGCGAAGATGCGCAGCAGCGCGTCGTCGAGCGACAGGTAGAAGCGCGACGAACCCGGATCGCCCTGGCGGCCGGCGCGGCCGCGCAACTGGTTGTCGACGCGGCGCGATTCGTGGCGTTCGGTGCCGATGATGTGCAGGCCGCCGGCGTTGACGACGTGGTCGTGCAGCGACTGCCATTCGTCGTGCAGGGTCTGCGCCTGGGCCGCCTTGTCGGCGTCCGACAGCGCGGCGTTGGCGTCGATGACCTTGATCTGGTTTTCGACGTTGCCGCCCAAAACGATGTCGGTGCCGCGGCCGGCCATGTTGGTGGCGATGGTGATGGCTTTCGGACGGCCGGCCTGGGCGATGATTTCCGCCTCGCGCGCATGCTGTTTGGCGTTCAGCACGTTATGCGGCAGCTTGGCCTTGGTCAGGATGCCCGACAACAGCTCGGAATTCTCGATCGAGGTGGTACCGACCAGCACCGGCTGGCCGCGTTCGCAGCAGTCGGCGATATCCTTGAGCATCGCGCCATACTTTTCCTCGGCCGATTTGTAGACCTGGTCCTGGCGGTCCTTGCGCTGCAAGGGCCGGTTTTGCGGAATCACGACCGTTTCCAGGCCGTAGATTTCCTGGAACTCGTAGGCCTCGGTGTCGGCGGTGCCGGTCATGCCGGCCAGCTTGCCGTACATGCGGAAATAGTTCTGGAAGGTGATCGAGGCCAGCGTCTGGTTCTCGTTCTGGATTTTCACACCCTCCTTCGCCTCGACCGCCTGGTGCAGGCCGTCCGACCAGCGCCGGCCCGTCATCAGGCGGCCGGTGAATTCGTCGACGATCACCACCTCGTTGTTCTGCACCACGTAGTGCTGGTCCTTGAAGTACAGCGCGTGCGCGCGCAGCGCCGCGTACAGGTGGTGCACCAGCGTGATGTTGGCCGAGTCGTACAGCGAGGCGCCTTCCGGCAGCAGGCCCATCTGGGTAAGGATGCCCTCGGCCTTTTCATGGCCGGCTTCGGTCAGCAGCACCTGGTGCGCCTTCTCGTCCTTCGTGTAGTCGCCCGGCACCTCGATCTTGCCCTTGCCGTCCGGCGTTTCCTCGCCGACTTGCAGGGTCAGCATGCCCGGCAATTCGTTGATCTTGTGATACAGGTCGGTATGGTTTTCAGCCTGGCCCGAGATGATCAACGGCGTGCGCGCCTCGTCGATCAGGATCGAGTCGACTTCATCGACGATGCCGAAGTTGAGCGCGCGCTGGACCCGCTCGCGCGACTCGAACACCATATTGTCGCGCAGGTAGTCGAAACCGAATTCGTTGTTGGTGCCGTAGGTGATGTCGGCGGCGTAGGCGCGCTGCTTGGTATCGTGCTCCATCTGCGACAGGTTGACGCCGGTCGACAGACCCAGCCAGCCATACAGGCGGCCCATGGTGTCGGCGTCGCGCTGGGCCAGGTAATCGTTGACGGTGACGATGTGCACGCCCTTGTCCGACAGCGCGTTCAAATAGGCGGCCAGGGTCGCCATCAGGGTTTTGCCCTCGCCGGTGCCCATTTCGGCGATCTTGCCGTAATGCAGTACCATGCCGCCGATCAGCTGCACGTCGAAGTGGCGCATGCGCAGCACGCGCCGGCTGGCCTCGCGGCACACGGCGAACGCCTCCACCAGCAGCGCGTCCAGCGTTTCGCCCTTGGCGATGCGCTCCTTGAAGGCGGGGGTTTTCGCTTGCAGCTCCGCATCCGACAGCTTTTCGATGGACGGCTCGAGCGCATTGATCTCGCGTACCGTTTTTTGGTATTGCTTGAGCAGCCGCTGGTTGCGGCTACCGAAAATCTGGGTCAGTAATGACATGCTTGAATTCTTGAAAAAACGCCGTTAAAAAAAGCTCTGTTGGTTACATCGCGTTACCGCACGGAGTTCGAATATGGCAAAAGACGGTGATTTTATCATGCGATGTGGCGAAGATTGGGTTATTGACTTGTATCACAATAGCTAAATGATAAACAATGTCGCGAAAACCGGCGCAGATGCGGCTTTCCGCCAAATATTTCCCCGCGCGCGCGCCGGACTCGCCACGCGGCCCCGGCTGTGATATGTTTCGGCAAATGCGATCCCACACCTTCTACCAAGCAAGCCGCGCCCGCTCGGGTCCGGCGCTGCCCGGCGCCACGGACTTCCTGCGCAGCAACGCCACGATGGCGTCCCTGATGCCGGCGGTGAACCGCATGATGGCGCTGCAAAAGGATTGCGCCGGCGCGCTGCCGGCCATGTTCCACAACTGCGATATCCTGCAGTTCGAGGACGGCCAGTTGGTGCTGGCGACGCCGACGTCGGCGGTGGCGGCCAAGCTGAAGCAGCAATTGCCGAAATTACAGGCGGAATTGGAAAAGCGCGGCTGGCAGGTGCGCGGCATCAAACTCAAGGTGCAGGTGACGAAAAGCATCGCGCCGGTGGTCCACACGCGCCAACTGCTGCTGCCGAGCATGGCGGTGTCGGCCTTCGACGAATTGAGCAACAGCCTGCCCGAGTCGAAACAAAACAACGGCCTGATCGCCGCGCTGCGGGCGATGGTGCAGCGGCGCCGCGAACCGGGCGGCTAAGTCGCCGCGACGCGGCCGGCGGCACGCAAGACCGGTGCATAGACGCCTTAAGTCAGCGCCCACTCCCTGGCCATTTGGCGCAGATACGACGGCGGCGCCGCCGCGTTGGTGTCGAACGAGACGATTTCGTACGCGTCCGGCCGCTCCAGCAGCGCCAGCAGCAACAGGTTGTTGAGCGCGTGGCCCGACTTGTGCGCCGTGTAACTGGCCAGCAGCGGATGGCCGATCAGATACAAATCACCGATCGCGTCGAGGATCTTGTGGCGCACGAACTCGTCGTCGTAGCGCAAGCCGTCCGAATTCAAAATACGGTACTCGTCCATCACGATGGCGTTTTCCAGCGAGCCGCCGCGGGCCAGGCCCATGCCGCGCAAGCTCTCGACGTCCTGCATGAAGCCGAAGGTGCGGGCGCGCGCCACGTCGTGCACATACGACACGTCGCCGAAATCGACCGAGGCGCGCTGGGTGGTGCCGTCGACCGCCGGATGGTTGAACTCAATGAAGAAATCGAGCTTGAAGCCGTTGTACGGGCTCAGCCCGGCCCATTTCTCGGCATCGCCCTTGCCCTGGCGCACTTCGACCGGCTTCAGCAGGCGAATGAATTTCTTCGCCGCCGGCTGCTCCTGCACGCCGGCCTGCTGCAGCAGAAACACGAAGGACGAGGCGGAACCGTCCATGATCGGAATTTCCTCGGCGCTGATATCGACCACCATATTGTCTATGCCCATGCCGGCGGCGGCCGACATCAAATGCTCGACGGTGGAGACGCGGGCGCCGTCCTTGACCAGGACCGAGGCCATGCGGGTGTCGCCGACGATGCCGGCGCTGGCGGGGAATTCGACGATGGGCAGCAAATCGACGCGGCGGAACACGATACCGGTGTCCGGCGCGGCCGGATGCAGGGTCAGCTCCACCTTGGTGCCGGAGTGCAGGCCGACACCGACGGTGCGGACCAGTTTCTTGATGGTGCGTTGTTTTAACATCCGAAGATTATATCAACTTGCGGCGAAACCGTTTCGCCGCGGCATCACAGATCCCGTCCGCTGGCAACAGCAAGCCTGCGTCGCCGGCTCAGGGATGTTCGGACTCGGCGTGCACCGCCTCGCGCCGGATCAGATACACGCCGCTGGCGATAATGATCGCCGCGCCCAGCAAGGTGTACTGGTCGGGCAGCACCTGCCACAGGATCCAGTCCAGCCCCATGCCCCAGGCCAGCGCCGAATATTCGAACGGCGCCACGCTCGACGCCTTGCCCAGCCGGAACGCCTCGGTGATCGCCAACTGCCCCAGGAAACCGCTCAGCGACAGGCCGGCCAGCAACAGCCAGTCCTGCTCGCGGATCGCCACCCACTCGTGCGCCGACAGCGCCACGCCGCCGATTGCCATCATCAGCATCAGCCAGAACACCATGCTTTCGCTGGCGTCGCTGCGGCTGAGCACGCGCCCGGTGATGGCCGAGACGGCGTAGCAGGCCGCCGAAGCGAGCACCGCCAGCCCGCCGATTGAAAAGAAATCGCCGCCGTTCGGCCGCAGCACCACCAGCACGCCGCCCATGCCGACGGCGACCGCGCACCAGCGCGCCGCGTCGACTTTTTCCTTCAGGATGAAAACCGACAAGGCCGTGATCAGCGTCGGCGCGATGAAGAAGATCGAATACGCCTCGGCCAGCGACAGCAGTTTGAGGCCGTAGGCGAAGGTGGTAATCATCACGATGCCGAGCAAGCCGCGCAGCAGGTGCAGCGGCCAGCGCACCTTGAGCACGCCCTTGAACGCGCCGCGCCAGGCGACGTAAATGCACACCAGCGGCAGCGACGACAGCGCCCGCAGCGCCGTCACCTGCATCGCCGGATACGTGGCCGAGAGCAGCTTCATCGCCGTGTCCATCAGCGAGAACATGGCGACGGCGATGAGCATCGCATAAATGCTGCGCAGGTTTTGGGCTTGGGGTGTCAAAGCGGGCTCCTCGCTGGTGGTCCCCGCGGCGGGGTGCGCGCGGGATAGATATCCCCAGCCAGCAAAAGCCGCTTGATGAATGTGCACCAATGTTGTGCGGGAATTATAGCAAGGCGTTGCCAACCGTGTTTGGCGGGCAATTTTCACACCGTGAAGAGACGCGTCTAAGAGAAAAGCGGCGCATTGCCGCGGTCTTGAGATCCATCAAAACTGGCAAGAATTAGACAAAAAACAGTATCGGGGGATGACGCGGCCGCTTTTATAAAGAATGAACCGAAGCGATAGTCGCACTGCGTTGACGGCGACGCGGTGTCAAACCCGATTGACTTCTCTTTTTTTTGTACATACACTAAATGAAGATCACATTTGACCCGGAAAAAGACAGACTGAACCGTAACAAGCATGGGGTGTCGCTGGCAGAGGCAGAGCACTTCAACTGGCAAGACTTCCTGTGGAAATTAGATCGCCGCGAAGACTATGGCGAAGACAGGGAAGCTGGTATTGGTACGATAGGCAGCCATTTGTACAAGGTCATCTATGTCGAGCGCGGTGATGTCCTGCGTATTATTAGCCTGCGCAAAGCAACGCAAACGGAGGAGGATGAATATGCAAGCCAGTATGAAGCGCAACCCCCGCTCGACTCCATTCATCCGCTCCACAGATGAAGAACAGGCGGCAATCACGGCGGCCGCCCTGAGTGATCCGGACGCGCTACCGTCAACGCCGGAGGAGTTGGCCCAATTCACACGGCGCCGCGGCCGTCCCCCTTCAGACGTGACCAAAGTTGCCATCAGCCTTCGCCTTGACCTGGATATCCTGAATGCGTTCAAGATGACTGGCCAAGGATGGCAAACCCGCATCAACGATGCCTTGCGTGACTACGTCGAGTCGCACGATATGCGGGGTCAGCGGGAAAGCTAAGGCGTCGCGTTGCCAAACGGCGCATGCGGGCAACAAAAACGGCGCCGCGGCGCCGTTTTCCATTGCCGATACGGGCGCAGCTTAAGCCAGTTGGCCCAGCAGCGTTTCCGCGTTCGACACGTCGAACTTGCCGCCCTGCTCGACGTTCAACTGCGTCACGACGCCGTTCTCGGCCAGCAGCGAGTAGCGCTGCGAGCGCGTACCCATGCCGAACTTGCTGAAGTCGGCGTCCAGGCCCAGCAGCTTGCTGTAGGCGGCGTTGCCGTCAGCCATCATGCGCACGATGCCGGTGGCTTTCAGTTCGCGGCCCCAGGCGCCCATGACGAAGGCGTCGTTGACCGAGATGCACCAGATTTCATCGACGCCCTTGGCTTTCAATTCTTCCGCGTGCTGGACGTAGCCCGGCACGTGTTGCGCGGAGCAGGTCGGGGTATAGGCGCCCGGCAGGCCGAAGATGGCGATCTTCTTGCCCTTGGTCAGCTCTTCAACCTTGAACGTGTTTGGACCCAGCGCGCAGCCTTCGGTTTCGGATTCGATGAATTCCGACAGGGTGCCTTCTGGCAGGGCATCGCCGATTTTGATAGTCATGCTTGACTCCTTGTATAGGGGGTTATGGGGGTGGCCGGGGCATAAAAAAGCCGCGCGGGGCGCGGCATACCCAAGCACTGGACAGCAGTATGCCTGAGTCTTTTCGTTTGTGCAGGAAACACGCCGAACCCAATGTCATGTAGGTTGGATTCGCGAAGCGTCATCCGACAACGTTGGCCGAAGCGAGGCACGCCGCTCCAGGCCAAGGTTGTCGGGTTACACCCAATGGGCTAAGCCGGCCTACAAAACCTGCGCCGCTTAGTCCGCCTGCTTGCGCAGGAAGGCCGGGATGTCGTAGGTTTCCATGCCGTTCTTTTCCATCGCGCGCACCTGCTCGGAAGCCGATTCGCGACGCCATACCGCCGGCGCCTTCATGCCGTCGAACGCTTGCCCCGGCACGGCCATGCCGACCGTGGTGCTGCCGGCGCCGCCGACGCCGCCCATAGCCGCCGACGGCGTCAGCGGACCGTTGTGGGTGCCGGTGCGCAGCATCTGCTGCGGCACCAGTTGGATCGACTTCTTGGCGCGGCCCAGGCCGGTAGCCACCACGGTGACGCGGATGTCGTCGCCCATGTTGTCGTCGTAGGCGATACCCTGGGCGATCGAGGCGTCCGGCGCCGCGAACGCGCGCACGGCGGCCATGACTTCCTTGATTTCCTTACCCTTCAGGCCACGGCTGGCGGTGACGTTGACCAGCACGCCGCGCGCGCCCGACAGGTCGATACCGTCCAGCAGCGGCGAGGCCACCGCCTGCTCGGCGGCGATGCGCGCGCGGTCGACGCCGGACGCGGTCGCCGTGCCCATCATGGCCTTGCCCTGCTCGCCCATGATGGTCTTGACGTCGTTGAAGTCGACGTTGATATGGCCCGGCACGTTGATGATCTCGGCGATACCGGCGACCGCGTTGTTGAGCACGTCGTCGGCGTGTTGCATCCACTCCAGCATGCTTTCGTCCTCGTAGATCTCTTCCAGTTTTTCGTTCAGGATGATGATCAGCGAGTCGACGTGCAGCGACAGCTGCTCCAGGCCCTCGTCGGCGATGTCCATGCACTTCTGGCCTTCGTACGAGAACGGCTTCGACACCACGGCCACCGTCAGCGCGCCCAGCGACTTGGCGATTTCCGCGACGATCGGCGCGGCGCCGGTGCCGGTGCCGCCGCCCATGCCGGCGGCGATGAAGACCATGTGCGCGCCGCGCAGCGCGTCTTCGATACGCGCGCGCGACTCTTCGGCCAGCTGGCGGCCCACTTGCGGCTTCATCCCGGCGCCCAGGCCGGTCTCGCCGATCTGGATGATGTTGTCGGCCTTCGAGGTCGACAGCGCCTGCGCGTCGGTGTTGGCGGCGATGAACTCGACCCCCGACATGCCCTTGTTGATCATGTGTTGAACCGCGTTGCCACCTGCTCCGCCGACGCCGACGACCTTGATGACCGTGCCTACAGCTGCGTTATCGACCATATCGAATTCCATGATGTGCTCCTATCAGTGTGCCGTTTCCAGGCGCCAGGCCTCATACGAATAGGAGAGCTGGAGATTGAAAACTGCGGTTAAATATAAAATATCGTGTGTGTTCCTGAATGCTTGTTGTGCTTATTGTGCTTATTCTTATTCCGCTGCCGGCGCCAAACCAGCGCCTTAAAAATTCCCTAAAAACCATTCCTTCATGCGCTGCCAGACCGCCTTCACAGAACCGTCCTGACGCGTCACGATATGGCCGCGCAGGTATTGTTTTTTCGCTTCCAGCAGCAGGCCCAACACCGTCGCGTAGCGCGGGCTGCGCACCACGTCGGCCAGCTGGCCGCGGTACTCGGGCGTGCCCAGGCGGGCCGGCTTGAGAAAAATATCCTCGGCCATTTCCACCATGCCCGGCATGATCGCGGTGCCGCCGGTGAGCACGATGCCCGACGACAGCACGCCCTCGTAGCCGGATTCGCGCACCACCTGGTGCACCATCGCGAACAGCTCCTCGACGCGCGGCTCGATCACCGCCGCCAGCGCCTGGCGCGACAGGTTGCGCGGGCCGCGGTCGCCCAGCCCCGGCACCTCGAGCGACTCGCCCGGGTCGGCCAGCACCTGCTTGGCGACGCCGTAGCGGATCTTGATCTCCTCGGCTTCCGACGTCGGCGTGCGCAGCGCCATCGCGATGTCGTTGGTGATCTGGTCGCCGGCGATCGGGATCACGGCGGTGTGGCGGATCGCCCCGTCCGAGAACACCGCCACGTCGGTGGTGCCGCCGCCGATGTCGATCAGGACCACGCCCAGCTCCTTTTCGTCCGGCGTCAGGACCGCGTCGGCCGAGGCCATCGGCTGCAAAATCAGGTCCGACACTTCCAGGCCGCAGCGGCGCACGCACTTGACGATGTTCTGCACCGCCGACACCGCGCCGGTGACGATGTGCACCTTCACCTCGAGGCGGATGCCGCTCATGCCGATCGGCTCGCGCACGTCCTCCTGGCTGTCGACGATGAATTCCTGCGGCACCGTGTGGAGTAACTGTTGGTCGGTCGGTATGTTAACCGCTTTCGCCGTTTCGATGACGCGCGCCACGTCGGCGGCGGTCACTTCCTTGTCCTTGATGGCCACCATGCCGCTCGAATTGAAGCTGCGGATATGGCTGCCGGCGATGCCGGCGTAGACGTTGCGGATCTTGCAGTCGGCCATCAGCTCGGCTTCCTCGAGCGCGCGCTGGATCGACTCGACGGTCGCCTCGATGTTGACGACGACGCCCTTCTTCAATCCCTTTGATTCGTGCTGGCCCAGCCCGATCACTTCGTGGCGCCCGTCGGGCATCACCTCGGCCACCACCGCCACCACTTTCGAGGTGCCGATGTCGAGGCCGACGATCAGGTTTTTCGCGTCTTTTGTCATTTCTGTGCCTACTGTGTGAGCCTGCTGATGGGCGTTGAATTATTCGGTTTTTTCTTTGCTGCGGTGCCCGGTTTTTTCCCCTCGGGCGGGATCACCAGGCCGGCGGAACTCAGGGCCAGGCCGTTCGGATAACGCATGTCGATCGTGTCGATGTTCTGCAGCCGGCTCGCCAGTTGCGGGTAGATCCCGGTCAGCCGGTCGACCCGCTCCTTCAATGTGGTCTTGCTTTGCTCGCGCCCCAGCGCCACGCTCATGCCGTTGTCGAGCTTGACGGTCCAGGCGTAACGCCCCGACAGCGACAGCGCCTGCGGCACCAGGTCGATCGGCGCGAACCAGGCGTGCAGCTCGGCGTAGCGGGCCAGCACCTCCTTCTCGCTGCCGTCGGGGCCGGAAAACTGCGGCAGCTCGTGGTCGTCCTCGGCCTCGGCCAGGTTGGCGGTGAAGACGTCGCCCTTGACCGACAGCAGGCGGCCGTCCTCGCCCCAGGTGCCGAGCGCGTCGTGCTCTTCCAGCGCCACCACCAGCTGGTTCGGCCACTCGCGCCGCACCGTTGCGCGGCGCACCCACGGCACCGACTCGAAGGCCAGCCGCACCGCGTCCAGGTTGGCCGTGAAAAAATTGCCTTTGATGCGGCCGCGGGTGCCGTTGCGCAGCGTCAGGTGGTTGACGTGGCGCAGCTCCTCCTGGTCGATGCTCTCCACGCTGATCGCCTGCAGCGTGAACATCGGCCATTGCGACACCCACCAGACGCCGGCGGCCACGCACGCGAGCATCACCACGGCAAAAATGCCGCTGGCGGTCGCGTTCAGGGATTTAGCGTCTTGCCACATGCTCGTCTCAGCCCCGCCCTTTGGCCATCTTCAGGCGCGCCGACGCCAGGATTTCCAGGCACAGGTCCTCGTAACTGATGCCCAGCGCGCGCGCCGCCATCGGCACCAGCGAGTGGCTGGTCATGCCGGGCGAGGTGTTCGCCTCGATCAGGAACAGCTGCTTGTCGGAGGCGCGCAGCAGCACGTCGACGCGGCCCCAACCCTCGCAGCCGAGGCCGCGGTAGGCTTCCACGGCGATGCGCTCCATCTCGGCGCGGTCGGCCGGGTCCAGCTCGGGCGGACAGAAATACTCGGTGGTGTCGGTGAAGTACTTGTTCTGGTAGTCGTAGTTGCCACCCTGGGCGACGATCTCGATCGGCGGCAGCGCGCGCGCGCCGGCGCCCTGGCCCAACACGGCGACGGTGAACTCGCGCCCGGTCACGAACTCCTCGGCCAGCACCGCGTCGTCCAGCGCGGCGGCGATGTCGTAGGCGGCGCGCAAGGCGCCGGCCTCGACGACCTTGGTGATGCCGATGCTGGAACCCTCGTGCGGCGGTTTGACGATCAGCGGCAGGCCCAGTTCGACGGCCACCGCGTCGAGGTCGGAGCCGGCGTCGAGCACCGCGTACTTCGGCGTCGGCAGGCCGTGCGCCAGCCAGATCATCTTGGTGTAGACCTTGTCCATGGCGATCGCGCAGGCCATCACGCCGCTGCCGGTGTAGGCGACGCCGAGCTGCTCGAGCGCGCCCTGCAGGCTGCCGTCCTCGCCGAAGCGGCCGTGCAGCGCGATGAAGACGCGGTCGAATTTTTCGCCGGCCAGTTCGGCCAGGCCGCGCTCGCCCGTGTCGAAGGCGTGCGCGTCGACGCCGCGGCTAAGCAGGGCTTTCAGCACGCCGGCGCCGGACATCAGCGACACTTCGCGCTCGGCCGAACGGCCGCCGAACAGCACGCCGACCTTGCCGAAGGCGCCCACGTCGATGGCTGTGGTCGGGCTCATGGTAGGGCTCAATGTAGGGCTCAATGTAGGGCTCATAATTCAGCGGCCTTTGGAAAAGTGGTCAGTTTGTGCGGTACGCCGCTGATCGAGCCGGCGCCCATGGTGACGACGACGTCGCCGTCGCGCGCCACGCTGATGATGGTGTCGGGCATGTCGGACATCAGTTCGACGAAGATCGGCTCGATCTTGCCGCGGGCGCGCAGCGCGTGCGCCAGCGCGCGGCCGTCGGCGGCGACGATCGGCGCCTCGCCGGCCGCGTACACCTCGGCCAGCAGCAGCACGTCGACGCTGCCGAGCACCTTGACGAAGTCCTCGAACAGGTCGCGGGTGCGGGTGTAGCGGTGCGGCTGGAACGCCAGCACCAGCCGGCGGCCCGGGTAGGCGGCGCGCGCGGCGGCCACCGTCACCGCGGTCTCGACCGGGTGGTGGCCGAAATCGTCGACCAGCGCGAAGCTGCCGCCGGTTTCCAACGCCACCTCGCCGTAGCGGGTGAAGCGGCGCCCGACGCCGGCGAACTCGGCCAGGCCCTGCTGGGTGGCCGTATCGTCGATGCCGATCTCGCGGGCGATGGCGATGGCCGAGCAGGCGTTCTGCACATTGTGCATGCCGGGCTGGTTCAACACCACGTCCAGCGCCGGATAGCCTTCCTGGATCACCGTGAAATGCATCTCCAGGCCGACCGCGCGGGCGTTCACGGCGCGCACCTCGGCGTCCTCGTGGAAGCCGTAGGTGGTGATCGGTTTCGAGATCATCGGAATGATGTCGCGCACGTGCGGGTCGTCGATGCACAACATGGCGCGGCCGTAGAACGGCAGGCGCTGGGTGAACTGGACGAAGGCCGCCTTCAATTTCTCGAAGTCGTGCTCGTAGGTTTCCATGTGGTCGGCGTCGATGTTGGTGATCACCTCGATCATCGGCGACAGGTTCAGGAAGGAGGCGTCGGACTCGTCGGCCTCGGCCACCAGGTAGTCGCCGGCGCCCAGCTTGGCGTTGGCGCCGGCGCTGGTAAGGCGCCCGCCGATGACGAAGGTCGGGTCCATGCCGCCCTGCGCCAGCACCGACGCCACCAGGCTGGTGGTGGTGGTCTTGCCGTGCGTGCCGGCGATGGCGATGCCGCGCTTGAGGCGCATCAACTCGCCCAGCATGACCGCGCGCGGCACCAGCGGAATCTTGCGGCTGCGCGCGGCGGCGACTTCCGGATTGTCCTGCGGCACCGCGCCGGAGGTGACGACGGCGTCGGCGTTGCCGACGTTCTCGGCGGCGTGGCCGAGCAGCACCTTGGCGCCCAGGCTTGCCAGGCGCTGGGTGGCGGCGTTGCTGCCCAGGTCGGAACCGGAGACGTTATAGCCCAGGTTGACCAGCACCTCGGCGATGCCGCTCATGCCGCTGCCGCCGATGCCGACGAAATGGATGTTTTTTACTTTATGTTTCACGAATCGAGTCTCATGCTAGTTGTTCCAATACCAGGGCGATGGCGTCGTTGGCGTCGCGCTTGCCGACCGCGCGCGCCGCCAGCGCCATCTCCAGGCAGGCGCCGCGCGTCAGCTTTTGCAGCAGCGCCGCCAGCGCGGCCGGGTTCATTTCCGTTTGCGGCAGGTGGATCGCCGCGTGTTGTTGCGCCATCCATTGCGCGTTGTCGCGCTGGTGGCTGGTGGTCGAAGCCACCAGCGGCACCAGCACGCTGGCCACGCCGGCCGCCGTCAGTTCCGACAGCGTAATGGCGCCGGCGCGGCAAATCACCAGGTCGGCGCCGGCGTAGGCCGCCGCCATGTCGTCGATGAAGTCGACCACCTCGGCCCGCACGCCGGCCTGCGCGTAGGCGCCGCGCAGCGCCTCGATGTTCTTCTTGCCCGACTGGTGCGTCACCAGCGGGCGCCGCTCCGGCGCGATCAGCGCCAGCGCCGGCGCCAGGTTGTCGTTGAGCGCCTTGGCGCCCAGGCTGCCGCCGACCACCAGGATGCGCAGCGCACCGGTGCGGCCCTCGAAGCGCGCCTGCGGGCCGGCCAGGTCGAGGATTTCGCGGCGCACCGGGTTGCCGGTGACGCTGGCCTTGCCGGCGGCGCTGCCGAAATCGGCGGGGAAGCCGAAGCAGACCCGCTGCGCCAGCGGCACCAGGGTTTTGTTCGACAGCAGCAGGGCCGCGTCGGCGTTCACCAGCACCAGCGGCACGCCGCGCAGGCGCGCCATCAGGCCGCCCGGCACCGTCACGTAGCCGCCCATGCCCAGCACCACGTCCGGCTTGCGCCGGCCGATGTAGCCGAAGCAGGCGAAGAAGCTGGCCAGCATCTTGAAGGCGCCGGTCAACGTGTGGCGCAAGCCCTTGCCGCGCATGCCGGAAAACTCGATGGCGTCCATCTCGACGCCGTGCCGCGGCACCAGCTCGCGCTCCATGCCGTGCGAAGTGCCCAGCCAGCTTACCTGCCAGCCGCGCGCGCGCATGGTCTGGGCGATCGCCAGGCCGGGGAAAATGTGGCCGCCGGTGCCGGCCGCCATAATCATCAATCGTTTCATAATCTGCCACCACGCATCAGCACCCGGTTCTCGTAGTCGATCCTGAGCAGGATCGCCAGGCCGACGCAATTGAACAACACGCCCGAACCGCCATAGCTCATCAGCGGCAGGGTCAGACCCTTGGTCGGCAGCAGGCCAAGGTTGACGCCCATATTAATAAAGGTCTGCACGCCGACCCAGATGCCGATGCCCTTGGCCGTCAGGCCGGCGAAGGTCTGGTCGATGGCGATGGCCTGGCGGCCGATGTCGAAGGCGCGCTTGACCAGCCAATAAAACATGGCGATCACCACCAGCACGCCGGCCAGGCCCAGCTCTTCGCCGATCACCGCCAGCAGGAAGTCGGTGTGCGCCTCCGGCAGGTAGTGCAGCTTCTCGACGCTGCCGCCCAGCCCCACGCCGAACAGTTCGCCGCGGCCGAAGGCGATCAGCGAATGGGTCAGCTGGTAGGCCTTGTTCAGCGCGTTGTCCTCCTGCCACGGGTTCAGGTAGGCGAAAAAGCGCTCGCGGCGGAACGGCGACAGCGCCACGATGGCGACGAACACCGACACCAGCACCGCGCCGATGCCGCCGAACCAGATCGCGTTGATGCCGCCCAGGAACAGGATGCCCATGGCGATGCAGACGATCACGCCGAACGCGCCCAGGTCGGGTTCCAGCAGCAGCAGCAGGCCGACCAGGCCGACCGCGCCGGCCATCGGCATGAAGCCCTTGGTCAGCTTGTGCATGTACTCCTGCTTGCGCACCGTGTAGTCGGCGGCGTACAACACCGCCACCACCTTCATCAGCTCGGACGGCTGCACGTTGAACACCTTCAGCGACAACCAGCGGCGCCCGCCGTTGACCGCCACGCCGATGCCCGGCACCAGCACCAGCACCAGCAGCACCAGGGTGCCGATGAACAGGTAGGGCGCGGCGCGCTGCCAGGTGGCGATGCGGATGCGGAACACGAACAAGCCGGTCATCAGCGAAATGGCGATGAAGGTGGCCTGGCGCGTCAGGAAGTAGGAGTTCTTGTAGTTCGAGAACTTGGGCGAATCGGGCAGCGAGATCGACGCCGAATACACCATCACCATGCCCAGCAGCATCAGCAGCAGGGTCACCCACACCAGCGGCTGGTCGTACTCCATCATCTTCGACTGCCGGGCGTGACTGTCCATCGGCTTGTTCGCCGACGATCCAGAAAAGCTGAATGGCAGTTGCAGGGGCATCAGATATCCTGTCCCTGTTCCAGCGCGATCTCGCGCACGGCGTCGACGAAGACCTCGGCCCGGTGGCCGTAGTTCTTGAACATGTCGAAGCTGGCGCAGGCCGGCGACAACAGCACGGCGTCGCCGGCCTGCGCCAGCTCGCGCGCGCGGCGCACCGCCAGCGGCAGCGTTTCGCAGTCGATCAGCTCGACCCCGGTCTGCGCCAGCGCGGCGCGGATGGCCGGCGCGTCGCGGCCGATCAGCAGCACCGCGCGCACGTAGCGCGCCACCGGCTCGGCCAGCGGGGCGAAGTCCTGGCCCTTGGCCTCGCCGCCGGCGATCAGCAGCAGGCGCTGCTCGGCGCCGCCGAAGCTTTTACCCAGGCCGTTCAGCGCCGCCGCCGTGGCGCCGACGTTGGTGCCCTTGCTGTCGTCGTAGTATTCGACGGCGTTGATGGCGGCCACCAGTTCGACCCGGTGCGGCTCGCCCTGGTATTCGCGCAGGCCGTACAGCAGCGGCGCGAACGGCAGCCCGATGGCGCGGCACAGCGCCAGCGCGGCCAGCGCGTTGGCGGCGTTGTGCTGGCCGCGGATTTTCAGCGCGTCGGCCGGCATCATGTGCTTGGCGATGAAGGGAATCGGCGCCGGCGGCTCGTTTTTCTTGCGCTTGCGCTCGGGCAGGTCCTCGGCCGGGGCCGCGGCCGTCAGCCAGAACACGCCGCGGGCGTTCTCCAGGCCGAAGCTGTCGACCTCGGTCGGCTCGCCGGTGCCGAAGGTGACCACGGTGGCGTCCGGATCGGCCATGCGCATCACGGCGGCGTCGTCGCGGTTGAGCACGCGCACCGTGTGGGCGCCGAAGATGCGCTGCTTGTCGCGCGCGTACGACGCCATGTCGCCGTGCCAGTCGAGGTGGTCCTGCGACAGGTTCAGCACCGTCGCGGCGTCGGCTTGCAAACTAAAAGTCGTGTGTAACTGGAAGCTGGACAGTTCGAGCACCCAGGCCTGCGGCAGCTGGTCCTGTTCCAGCGCCTGGCGCAGCACGTCCAGCGCCGCCGGGCTGATGTTGCCGGCCACGCGCACGCTCAGGCCGGCGCGCTGGCACAGCAGGCCGACCAGGCTGGTGACGGTGGTCTTGCCGTTGGTGCCGGTGATGGCGATCACCTTCGGCGCATAGCCGCGCTCTTCCTTCAGCGCCGCCAGGGCCTGGGCGAACAGCTCGATCTCGCCCCACACCGGGATGGCTTTGGCGGCCGCCGCCGGAATGATGGCGGCCAGCTCGCCCCCGGGCGCCAGGCCGGGGCTGACGGCGATGAAATCAAAGCCCTCGACCAGGCCGGCGTGGAAGGCGCCGCCGACGAATTCGGCCCGCGGCACCGCGGCGCGCAGCGCCGCCAGGCGGGCCGGCTGCTCGCGCGTGTCGGCCACGCGCACCGAGGCGCCGCTGCGCGCCAGCCATTGCGCCATCGCCAGCCCGGATTCGCCGAGCCCCAAAACCAATGCGTGTTTGCCCGAATAGATCATTAGCGTAATTTCAAAGTGGAGAGACCGAACAGGACCAGCATCATCGTAATGATCCAGAAGCGCACCACGACCTGGGTTTCGCGCCAGCCTTTTTGTTCAAAATGATGGTGCAAGGGCGCCATCAGGAAAATCCGGCGACCGGTGCCGAAGCGTTTTTTGGTGAATTTGAACCAGGTCACCTGGGCGATCACCGACAGGGTCTCGACCACGAAGATGCCGCCCATGATGAACAGGACGATTTCCTGGCGCACGATGACGGCCAGCGTGCCGAGCGCGCCGCCCAGCGCCAGCGCGCCGACGTCGCCCATGAAGACCTGGGCCGGATGGGTGTTAAACCACAGGAAGGCCAGGCCGGCGCCGGCCATCGCGCCGCAAAAGATGATCAGCTCGCCGGCGCCCGGAATGTGCGGGATGAACAGGTATTTCGAATAGGTGGCGCTGCCGGTCAGGTAGGCGAACAGGCCCAGCGCGGTGCCGACCATCACGGTCGGCATGATGGCCAGGCCGTCCAGGCCGTCGGTCAGGTTGACGGCGTTGCTGGTGCCGACGATGACGCAATAGGTCAGCGCGATGAAACCCCACACGCCCAGCGGGTAGCTGACGGTTTTAAAGAAGGGCACGATCAAGTCGGCCTTCGGCGGCAAGTCCATCGAAAAGCCCGACTGCACCCAGGCGTAGATCAGGTTCCACACGTTGCTCGCGTTCGGCTCCGAGACCGAGACCGAGAACGCCAGGTAGAAGGCGGCGCCCAGGCCGATCAGCGACTGCCAAAAGTATTTTTCGCCCGAGGCCATGCCGTTCGGGTCCTGCCGCACCACCTTGCGGTAGTCGTCGACCCAGCCGATGGCGCCGAAGCCGAGCGTCACCACCAGCACCGGGTAGATGAAGCGGTTCGACAGGTCGCACCACAACAGCGTCGAGACGCCGATGGAAATGAGGATCAGCAGGCCGCCCATTGTCGGGGTGCCGTGCTTGATCAAATGCGTTTGCGGGCCGTCGGCGCGCACCGCCTGGCCGACCTTCATGCGCGTGAGCATGCGGATCACGGCCGGACCGGCGCCCAGGCCGATCACCAGCGCCGTCATCGTGGCGAACACGGCGCGGAAGGTGATGAAGTTGAAGACCCGCAGCGGGCCTAGGTCTTGTTGAAAGTATTGAGCGAGCCAGAGCAGCATGATTAGTGGGCTTCCTTGTTGTTGTTTTGTGATCCAATCAAATGCTGCACGGCCCGTTCCATCTTCATGAAGCGGGAGCCCTTGACCAATATCGTTGCGTCCGGACCAGCCGCCAGACGCGCAAGATGTACATCTAGCGCCGCCAGCAAATCGTCGAACAGTTCAAAATGCTCCACGTTGGCGCCGCGCAGATGGCGCGCCAGTTCGCCCGTCGCCAGCACGTGCTCGATGCCCTTGGCGAGCGCGTAGTCGGCGATCTCTTCATGGAATTGCCGGCCCTGGCCGCCGACTTCGCCCATGTCGCCGAGCACCAGGATGCGCGGCGCCCGGGCTTGCGCCAGCACGTCGACGGCGGCGCGCACCGAGTCCGGGTTGGCGTTGTAGCTGTCGTCGATGACGGTGGCGCCGCCGGCCGCGCGCTTTTTCTGCAGGCGGCCGTTGACCGGCGCGAACGCCTCCAGGCCGCGCCGGATCGCCTCCGGCGCGACGCCGGCGCCGAAGGCGCAGGCCGCCGCCGCCAGCGCGTTGCGCACGTTGTGCTCGCCGGCCGCCCGCAGGCCGACGAAAAATTGCAGCATAGGCAGGTCGGCGCCGGCGCGCACGCTGACGAACATGTCGCTGCCGAAGTCCTCGGCCGGACGGTGCGTGCAGCTGACGTCGGCGTCTTTGCCCAGGCCGAAGGTGATGCAGCGGCGCGCGCCGGCCAGGGCGCGCCACAATTCGGTAAACTCGTCGCCGTGCGGGAACACCGCCACGCCGTCGGCCGGCAAGCCGGCCAGCACCGCACCGTTTTCGCGCGCCACCGCTTCCACGGTGTGCATGAATTCCTGGTGTTCGCGCTGGGCGTTGTTGACCAGCGCCAGCGTCGGCTCGGCGATCGCCGTCAGCCGGGCGATTTCGCCGGGGTGGTTCATGCCCAGTTCGACGACGGCGGCGCGCTGCCCGGCCGCCAGGCGGAACAGGGTCAGCGGCACGCCGATTTCATTGTTCAGGTTGCCACGGGTGGCCAGGCGGCCGTCTTCGCCGTAGGCCGCCGCCAGAATCGAGGCCAGCATTTCCTTGACCGTGGTCTTGCCGTTGCTGCCGGTGACGCCGATGACCGGCAGCGCGAACTGGCGCCGCCACAGGTTGGCGATGCGCCCCAGCGCCACCAGCGTGTCCGGCACGACGACGGCCGGCAGGGTCCAGCCCCGCGGCAGCCGCTCGACCACCACGGCGGCCGCGCCCTGCCCGGCCACCTGGGCCAGGAAGTCGTGGGCGTCGAAGCTGTCGCCGCGCAGCGCGACGAACAGCGCGCCGGCCCGCACCTTGCGGCTGTCGGTCGAGACGCCGTCGAAGGCCAGCTCGGACTGCGCCGCCGGGCCCGGGGCCAGTACCGCGCCCGGAATCGCCGCCACCAACTGGGCCAGTGTCGCGCGCATCAGTTGGTCCTCATCATGGTCAGCCGCGCCGACAACGCCAGTTGGGCGTGGTCGGTGTCGGAGAACGACAGCTTCTTGCCCTTGATTTCCTGGTAGGCCTCGTGGCCTTTGCCGGCCAACAGGATCACGTCGGCCTTGGCGGCGTGCTTGACCGCCGAGAGGATCGCGCTGGCGCGGTTCTCGATGGCTTGCGTGACCGAAGCCGGATGCCGCGGGTCCATGCCGGCGACGATCTGCGCGATGATGCTGTGCGGGTCTTCGCTGCGCGGATTGTCGCTGGTGACGACGACGTGGTCGGCCATTTGCGCGATGGCGCCCATCTGCGGCCGCTTGCCCGGATCGCGGTCGCCGCCGCAGCCGAACACGCACCACAGCTGGCCGCCGCGTTCCTGCGCCACCTGGCGCAGCGCGGCCAGGGTTTTTTCCAGCGCGTCCGGGGTGTGGGCGTAGTCGACCACGACCATCGGCGCGTCCTGCCCGCCGACCTGCTGCATGCGTCCCGGCGCCGGCGTCAAGGCTTCGATGGCCTCGATGGCGGCGCGCAGGCCGACGCCCTTGGCCAGCAGCGCGCCCATCACGCCGAGCGCGTTGCTGATATTGAAATGGCCGACCAGGCGGGTTTTCACCAGCGCCGAGCCGAATTGGCAGTCGAGGTGGAAATCGGTGCCGGCGTGGCGGCTACGGAACTGGCTGGCGCGCAGCATGCACACGCCGTCCAGGTCCGGCTGGGCCGCCGCGTCGCGCAGGGTGTAGCCGATCAGCGGCAACGCGCCGGCCGGCTTGCCGCGCAGGCGTGCGACCAGGCGCGGGCCCATCTCGTCGTCCAGGTTCAGCACCGCCGTTTGCAGGCCGGGCCAGTCGAACAGGATGGTCTTGGCGGCCTCGTAGGACGGCATGTCGCCGTGGTAGTCCAGATGGTCGCGGGTCAGATTGGTAAACAGCGCGACGTCGAAGTGCATGCCGGCGGTGCGGCCTTGCTCCAGGCCGATCGAGGAAGCCTCGATCGCCACCGCGCCGGCGCCGGCGTCGCGCATCTCGGCCAGGGTGCGCGCCAGCAGCACCGCGTCCGGCGTGGTGTAGCCGGTGGCGTCGAAGGCCACTTCGCCGCGCGGCTTGGCCAGGCCGACGCCGAGCGTGCCGATGACGGCGGTGGCCACGCCCACGCGCGCCAGGGCCTGGCCCAGCCAGACCGCGCTGGAGGTCTTGCCGTTGGTGCCGGTGACGGCGACGCTGAACATGGCGGCGTCGGGCATGCCGTAGCGGGCGTGCGCGATCGGACCGGCCAGGCGTTTCAGCCCGGCCAGCGCCAAGTGCGGCACGCCCCAGGCGGCGTCCCAGGCGAAGTCGGCGCCCTCGTAGACGACGGCGGCGGCGCCCTGGGCGATGGCGGCGGCGATGAAGCCGCGGCCGTCGCCGGCGTCGCCCGGATAGGCGAAGAACACGTCGCCGGCCTTGATGCGGCGCGAATCGGAGGCCAGCTGGCCCCCGGGCGCCGCCTGGGCGATCCACAAACTGATTTCTGGTATGGTCATGTCGGACATTACATTGACTCCGGACCGGCGTTGGCCGGGATAACGATTTCGGTGACGGAGGAGTCCGGCGGTATATTCATCGCGCGCAGCGCGTTGGTGGCCACCGCCGCGAAGGTCGGCGCGGCGACCTGGCCGCCGTAGTGGCCGCCGCTGGTCGGTTCGTCGATCATGACGGCGATGATGAAGCGCGGCGCCGACATCGGCACCATGCCGACGAAGGAACCGATGTATTTGCGCGGCATCGCGTAGCGGCCGTTTTCAACCTTGTAGGCGGTGCCGGTCTTGCCGCCGACGCGGTAACCGGCGACCTGGGCCTGCTTGGCGGTGCCCTTCTCGCCCGACACCACCAGTTCCAGCATGGCGCGCATGTCGGCGGCGGTCTTCGGCTTGATCAGCTGCTGCCCGGCCGGCAGCTCGCTGACCTTCTGGAACGACAGTGGAATGGTGTCGCCGTCGCGGGCGAACATCATGTAGCCGCGCGCCAGCTGGATCAGCGAAACCGAGATGCCGTTGCCGTAGCTCATGGTGGCCTGTTCGACCGGGCGCCAGGATTTATACGGGCGCACGCGGCCGGCGACGGCGCCGGGAAAACCGAACTTCGGCTGCTGGCCGAAGCCGACCTTGGTAAACATTTCCCACATTTCCTGCGACGGCATGCTCAGCGCGATCTTCGAGGTGCCGATGTTGGACGACTGCTCGATGATCTCGGAGACGTTGATGACGCCGTGCGCCTTGGTGTCGGTGATGGTGCGGTCGGCGATGGTGTAGCGGCCGGCGCCGGTGTCGATCAGCGTGGTCGGCTTGACGCGGCCGCTGTCGAGCGCCAGCGCGACCGTAAACGGCTTCAAGGTCGAGCCGGGCTCGAAGGTGTCGGTCATGACGCGGTTGCGCAACTGCTGGCCGGTCAGCTTGCGCCGGTCGTTCGGGTCGTAGCTCGGGTAGTTCGCCAACGCCAGCACTTCGCCGGTGTGCACGTCCAGCACCACGGCGGCGCCGGCCTTGGCCTTGAACTTCTCGACCGCCTCCTTCAACTGCGTGAAGGCGATGTACTGGATCTTGCTGTCGACCGACAGCACCAGGTCCTTGCCGTCGTGCGGTTCGTGGATCGAGCCGATGTCCTCGACGATGTGGCCGAGGCGGTCCTTGATCACGCGCCGGCTGCCGGTGCTGCCGACCAGCGTCTTTTGCTGCGCCAGCTCCATGCTTTCCTGGCCGACGTCCTCGACGTTGGTGAAACCGACCACGTGGGTCATCACTTCGCCCTGCGGGTAGAAGCGCTTGTATTCCTTGCGGGCGTCGATGCCGTCGATGTCGAGCTTGGCGATCTTGTCGGCCACGTCCATCTCGACCTGCCGCTTCAGGTAGACGAAACTGCGGTCGGAGTCGAGTTTTTTGCGCAGCTCGGCCTCGCTCATTTCCAGCAGGCCGGCCAGGGCGCGGATCTTCTCCGGCGGCGAGGCCAGCACGTCGTCCGGGATGCCCCAGATCGCCTTGACCGGCACCGACGAGGCCAGCACCTGGCCGTTGCGGTCGGTGATCTTGCCGCGGGTGGCGGGCAGCTCGATGGTGCGGGCGTAGCGGATCTCGCCCTGCTTTTGCAGGAACTGCGTGGAGACGCCCTGCAACCACAGCGCCCGCCCGCCCAGCGCCGCGAAGGCGGCGAACAGCACGAACAGCACCACCCGCGAACGCCACACCGGCAGGCTCACCGCCAGCATCGGGTTCTTCGAGAACGGCACCCCTTTGGAAGCCGCCACGCGCGAGCCAGTCGCGCCGCCGCCGCGCATCACGGCTCGCCCTGGGTCAGGTACTGGGTGCGCGCCGCCGTCAGCGGCGTCATGTCCAGGTCGCGCCGGGCGATCGCCTCGATGCGCTCGTGCTTGCCGAAGGTCGATTGGTCCAGCTGCAGCTGCGACCAGTCGATGTCGAGCTGGCGCGACAAGGCCTGCGCCCGCTCCAACTCGATGAACAGGTGGCGCGCCTGGTACTGCGCGTTCACCAGCGACAGCGCGCAGCCGACCAGGATGGCCGTCAGCAGCAGATTCAGCTTGCCGCTCATCGGCCGCTCCAGGGCAGGCGCAGCGCGACGCGCATCACGGCCGAGCGCGCGCGCGGGTTGGCGCCGACTTCGGCGTCGGACGGTTTCATCTTGGCGACCAGCTTCATTTCCGGCTGCGGCAGGTCGACCGCGCGGATCGGCAGGCGCCGGTCCGGCTGCGCCACGTTGGCCTTGGAGGCGAAGAAGCGCTTGACCATGCGGTCTTCCAGCGAATGGAAGCTGATCACGGCCATGCGCCCGCCCGGCGCCAGGCAGTCGTAGGCCTGGTTCAAGCCGGTTTCGAGGTCTTCCAGCTCTTTGTTAATGAAAATGCGGATAGCCTGAAAGGTGCGGGTGGCGGGGTCCTTACCCTTCTCGCGGGTTTTGACAACGCCCGCCACGAGGCCGGCAAGCTGTCGTGTGCTTGAAATTGGCTCGACCGCGCGGCGAGCAACAATCGCCTTTGCAATCTGAAAAGCAAACCGTTCTTCCCCATATTCACGTATCACCCTTTCTAAAACCTGTTCGTTCTCCAGCGCCAGCCACTCGGCCGCGGACTGGCCGCGGGTGGTGTCCATGCGCATGTCGAGCGGGCCGTCGTTGCGGAAGCTGAAGCCGCGCGCGGCGTCGTCCACCTGCGGCGAGGAAATACCCAGGTCGAGCAAAATGCCGTCGACCTGGGCGATGCCGCGCGCGGCCAGGCTGTCGCGCATGGTGGCGAAGCTGTCGTGGACGATCTGGAAGCGCGGGTCGGCGATCTGTTCGGCGGTGGCGATCGCCTGCAAGTCCTTGTCGAAGCCGACCAGGCGCGCCTGCGCGCCCAGGCGCGACAGGATCAAGCGGCTGTGGCCGCCGCGGCCGAAGGTGCCGTCGACATAGATGCCGTCGGCGCGCGGGCCGAGCAGATCGAGGGCGTCAACCGCCTCGTCCAGCAGCACCGTACGATGCAGAAATTCCGGCACCGGTAAAGTAGTCATCGCGGAGCCTTAGAAAGAAAAATTGGATAGGACATCGGGGGCGCCGGCGTCGATCGCCTGCTGCTCTTTTTCGGCCAGCTTGGCCGCGTCCCAAATTTCAAAATGCGTGCCCATGCCGATCATCATGACCTCGCGCGCCAGGCCGACGGCGTTGCGCAGCTCGGGCGAGATCAGGACGCGGCCGGCCGAGTCGAGCTCGACGTCGCAGGCGTTGCCGAGGAAGATGCGCTGCCAGGCCCGCGCGGCCATCGGCCAGGCGGCGATTTGCTGTCGGTGGTTTTCCCACACGGGGCGCGGAAAGAACAGCAGGCAGCCGTCCGGGTGTTTGGTCAGGGTCAGGCGGCCCTCGCATTCGATCGACAGCGCGTCACGGTGCTTGGCGGGGATAGACATCCTGCCCTTTGCATCGAGATTGATTGCGGACGCGCCTTGAAACACGAATGACCTTTGACCTCAGAATTATTAACAAGCGGGTGAGCGCGGCGCTGGCGAAGGGAAGTTTTTCTCAAAAAATTCCCACAAAAACACACTTTTTCACACAGTTGCCCACTTTAGAGGATGCCAAGAGGGTGGTCAAGCGCTTTCCTTCTATCGAAACAGTGATTTTATTAATGAAATGAAGGACTTAGCGGATATCCTTGAAGGAGGTCCACATCAAAATATATCCATAAATTAGATACTTATGGAGGATAGTGAATGTGCTACCTCACTTGTGCACATGTGTTTGCCCGCCGTAAACAGCGGAGAGCTCAGCTTGAAAAATATTAAAATTTATACATATAGTTGACTGGGGACAACAATGCGGTCGCGCCGCGGCAGCGCCGGCCGGGACCGGAAAAGCGGGTCGGGGAAGAGTGGTTTTTGGATAGATTCGGCCATTTTACAGCTTTTCAGGACAGCCGGGAGCGCCCTCGTGGACGCGCGCCGAACCTTTTAACCGGGCAAGCCAAGCAGCCGCCGCGAACTGGTTGTATATACAATTTAATGGAAAATATTTGTTTTGGCCGGAAAAAAATGGCCCCGGAAACGAGGCCCCTGACACAGGAAAAGCTAACGGAATACGCCTTTTTGAGGCGATGTTGGGCGCCGCTCGGCGCATCGCCAGCCGGCGCGGCGGCAGCCGCGGCCGCGGCGGGCGCCCACGGCAAAACACCGCTGCCTATATATGTATATGCAGCGGTGTTCGGGCGCCAACCGGCGCGGCCGTGGTGGCGCCGGCGAAGAATTCAAGTGAAGCAGGCCGATAGGCCGGATTTTGTTACGGCGCGTTCCCTTGCGGTTCAGCGCTATGACAGCCATTCCTCTAGGCGCCGAATTACTCCGGCGCTCAAGCTTTCTACCCGCACGCTCCGCGAGCAGCATCATCGCGTGCCTATTTGAAATTGCACCAGGTGGAGGTTACCGCGTTTCACCGTAACTTAATACGCTCGTCTCTGTGGCCCTATTCCTCGCCTTATACCCGCCCGGCTTGCGCCTGACGGGCTTTCGGCGGACGGCCGTTAACCGTCACCCCGCTCTATGGAGTCCGGACCTTCCTCCCGTCGACGCATTACTGCGCCAACCAGCGACTGTCTGGCCTGCTTCACCCGCTATTGTACCCTACCGGACGACCCGCCGCCTTGCGCCGTCCGACAAGCCGCCGGACGTTGGAATATTTAACCTTGATTGTGTTTTTTTAAACTGGTCAAAACTATAATTACGTGTCGCCATTTCAAAAGCCCGGCAAAATCGGCTCGCTTAGAATGGCCTACTGGCGATCATCCGTTCGCCTTCGCGTTTACTTTTTAAAGAGTTGACCATGACGCAACAATCCCGTACCGGCGGCCAGATCCTGGTCGACGCCCTGAAGATCCATGGCGTCGACACCTGCTTTGGCGTACCCGGCGAAAGCTACCTTGACGTGCTCGACGCGCTGCACGACTCCGACATCCGCTTCATCGTCAACCGCCAGGAAGGCGGCGCCGCCTTTATGGCCGAGGCCCACGGCAAGTTGACCGGGCGTCCCGGCATCTGCTTCGTCACCCGCGGTCCGGGCGCCACCAACGCTTCGATCGGCGTGCACACCGCCTACCAGGACTCGACCCCGATGATCCTGTTCATCGGCCAGGTGGGCAACGACTTCATGGACCGCGAGGCCTTCCAGGAGATCGACTACCGCCGCATGTACGGCCAGATGGCCAAGTGGGTCACGCAGATCGACCGCGCCGAGCGCATTCCCGAGTATGTGGCGCGCGCCTTCCAGGTCGCCACCAGCGGGCGCCCCGGCCCGGTGGTGCTGGCGCTGCCGGAGGACATGCTCGTTTCGACCGCCAGCGTGGCCGACACGCGCCGCTACCAGCCGGTGCAGGCGGCGCCGGCGGACAGCCAGATCGCGCGCCTGCGCGCCATGCTGGCAGAGTCCAGGCGGCCGCTGCTGCTGCTGGGCGGCGCCACCTGGACCGGCGCCGCCTGCGCCGATCTGCAGCGCTTCGCCGAGGCCAACGCGCTGCCGGTGGCCTGCGCCTTCCGCTTCCAGGATTTGCTCGACAACGCCCACCCCAACTATATAGGCGACGTCGGCATCGGCATCAATCCGAAGCTGGCCGCGCGCGTGCGCGACGCCGACCTGATCCTGGCGCTCGGGCCGCGCCTGGGTGAAATGACCACCGGCGGCTACACGCTAATCGAAGCGCCGCTGCCGCGCCAGCGCCTGGTCCACGTGCACACCGACGCCGAGGAGCTGGGCAGCGTCTACCAGGCCGAGCTGATGATCAACAGCGGCATGCCGCAGTTGTGCGCGATGCTGGCGGCGATGCCGCCGGTCGACGCCGGCGCCTGGCGCGGCACGGTGGCCGAGGCCAAGGCCGAGTTGGCCGCCTACCAGCAGCGCCCGCCCATCTTCCAGGACGGCAAGGCGCCGCTCGACCTGTGGCAGGTGACCCAGGAAATCATGGCGCAGGCGCCGGCCGACACCATCGTCACCAACGGCGCCGGCAACTACGCGTCGTGGGCGCACCGCTTCTACCGCTACGGCGGCATGCGCACGCAACTGGCGCCGACCAACGGCGCGATGGGCTACGGCCTGCCGGCCGGCGTCGCCGCCAAGATCACCCAGCCCGAGCGCACCGTCATCACCTTCGCCGGCGACGGCGAGTTCATGATGAACGGCCAGGAGCTGGCCACCGCCGTGCAGTACCAGGCCGGCGTCGTCGTCATCGTCTTCAACAACCAGATGTTCGGCACCATCCGCATGCACCAGGAACGCGACTATCCCGGCCGGGTCTCCGGCACCGGGCTGCACAATCCGGATTTCGCGGCGCTGGCGCGGGCTTACGGCGCGTACGGCGAGGTGGTCAACACCACCGAGCAGTTCGGCCCGGCGCTGCGGCGCGCGCTGGCGCACGCCAAAGACCGGCGCCTGCCGGCGCTGATCGAGCTGCGCTACGACGGCAACCTGATCACGCCGAACGCCACGCTGGCGACGATCCGCCAGAACGCCGAGGCGGCGCGCGCGGCCAAGTAAGGCGCGCGGCGGCAATGCCGGGGGCGCCGCGCGGGCGCCGCTACTTATCTATACCTCAGCTGGCCGGCATTTCCACCGGTTCGGCCGGCGCCGGCAACGCCTGCTCGGGCGCGGCCTTGGTTGCCGGACAGGGCTTGCAGGGCTTTAGCTTCGCGCCGAAATCGCTGACCCGCGACAAACGCATCGGCATGCCGGCGTCGCCGTCGCAATAGGCGCCGTCCAGCAGCAGCGTGCGGCCGTCGCGGGAGAACTTGCCGCTGATCTTGCGCTCCTCCTGGTCGGCGGCGGCGACGGTGAACGCCAGCGCGCCGCCGGCGGCGTCGATGGCCACCTCGCTGGCCACCAGCGGCCAGCTCAGGCCGCCGGCGGTGAATTCATAGTAAACGGTATCGACCTCGGCGAAGCGGTGCACGCTGACGCGCTGGCCGCCGATGTCGCCGTTCGACTCCTGCAGGCACAGGTCCGAGTACACCATCACGCCGTAGCGCGGCACGCCCTGCTGGGCCGCCTTCGGCCTGGCCTTGGCCGCGGCAACGCCAACGGCGCTCAACAACAGCACGGCCGCGACAGTGCGGCGGCCGAATCGACGGGTATTTTTCATGGGAGCCTTCGGTTGGGTGGTGGCTGATTTTAACCCGCGCACACGACGCGGCGCAAAATGCAAAACGCGCCGCCGGACCGAAGCCCGACAGCGCGTTTTGTTGCGCCGGGTCCGCGAACGGACCCTGAGCGCTTATTCCAATGTCGCTTACGCGGGAATTAGAACGAGTGACGCATACCGATGTTGAACGCTTTGTCGCCGGTGCCGGCTTCAGTTGCGTTACCGACGGTGTAGCCAGCGTTGCGCTTGTTGTTGATCTTAGCGATCGACGTGTAAGCGCTGGTACGCTTGGACAAAGCGTACGAGTAGCCCAGCGCGAACTGCGTGGCGTCTGCGTTGACGGCGGTTTTGTCATCCTTGCGGATGTACGAAGCCATCACGGTACCGGCCGGGCCAACTGGCACGGTGAAGCCAACCAAGGCTTGCTGGCTGTCGTCCGATGCGCGGCCGATGTTGTTCACGCCAACCAGTTCCTTGCGGCCGCCGAATGCGCTGTTAGCGCCTTCGTCTTTGCCGTAGGCGACGAACGCCTTAGCGACGGTGAAGTCGTAGTTCGCTGCAACCAGGATGTTGCGCGACAGCGTGGTGCTGGTGCGTGGGGCGGTTGCGGTCTGGTCGTTGTTGGTCAGGTTGTACACAACGCGTGCATTCAACGGGCCGTTAGCGTAAGCAACAGCGGCGCCAACTTGACGGCCCGATTTGTTGCTGCCAGCTTGTTCGCCGACGCTGTAGTTGACTTCGCCGGTGAAACCGGCAACTGCTGGCGACACGTAGACGATCGAGTTCTGAGCGCGCTGCGAGGTTGGGAACAGGTTGGTGGCGGTGCCAGCGTAACCTGCGCCGAATGGATCAGCGACTTCGCTCAGTGCTTTGTAGTACGAAGTGTACTGGTTACCCAGGGTAACGGTGCCCAGGTTGGCGCTTTTCAGGCCAACGTATGCTTGACGACCGAACAGGCCGCCTTCTGTCGAGGTACCCTTGTCGACGTTGAAGCCGGCTTCCAGAGCGAAGATCGCTGCCAGGCCGCTGCCCAGATCTTCAGTACCGCGGAAACCCAGACGCGAAGCCGAGCTCACGCCGCTGGTGACTTTGGTGACCGAACCGGCGGCGGCGCCGCGCTCGTTGACGATACCTGCATCAACGGTACCGTAGATGGTGACGTTCGATTGAGCGAAAGCGACGTTGCTGGCGGCTGCCAGAACTGCCAGGGAGATGATCGATTTTTTCATTTTTGTTTCCTTTTATTATTAAAGCAAAATAAATACTGACCGTGCATCTTGTGCTGCGCTTCAAAAGCGCTTTTATGCGTGAGGGCAAGGTCTCCACCTGCCTTACTGCGGCCCCATCCACTCTCGGATGCAAGCTCACATTTGTCGCGGCGCGCGACGGCGCCAGCGTCACCAGATCTGTGCAAGACGAACCACGGCCGCACCAGATCGGCGCGATAGGCACCTGAGGCCGCACTATAAACGACCGATTGTGGTTCCATCAAGTCCAAAGATGTTACGAGTTGTAGCAAAGACTGTATCCGGTACCGCACGCATTGCTGGTGGCGCCCGCGACGGACAGACATCAGGTTCAATAACAAAGGCCAATCGCGTGATCAGTTTTTGCAATTGCGCCAGGGTGTAGGTGACTTCGCAAACGGGACGAAGCATACACTGCATGGAGATTTCTTGCAGAGACCGCTTTCAATTGAACGCGCAATGTGATTTCCCATAGGGAAAACGCGTTGCCGCAGTGTTCGAAAAATGGTCTATTGAGGATAGGATCCCTGGGCTAAGCCGTCGGTGGTGAATAAGCCGCCGGCGCCGCGAAACTTAAGCCAAACTTAAACCCGGAAATTTATCGCCTGGCGGCGTTTTTCAGCAGGCGCATGAAGCCGCCCAGCAGCGGCAATTTCTCGTACAGTTCCTCGGCGGCGTCCCAGTAATCGCGGTGCATCGACACCAGGCCGTCGGCGTCGAAACGGATGTGGGTGGCGCCGCGCACGCACTGCGGCACGCTGACCAGGCGCTTCATGCGGAAGCGGAATTCCCAGGTCAGGAAGGCCTCGTCCGCGCGCCCGATTTGGCTGACGACGCGAAAACCCGGCTCGTACACCTGCACGTACATGTGCTCGAATATATGCACGATGGCGGCGTGTCCGCGCACCTCGTTGAACGGGTCCTTGAAGCTGGCGTCGGGCGCGTAGATGGCGCGCACTTCGGGCACCGTCCGCAAACTCAGGTTCTCGTAAAAATGCACCAGGCGCGCCAGCTCGCCTTCGTAGTTGCGTTCCTCGCTCATAGCCCCGTCACCTTGCGCACCAGCCAAAAATACAGACGATACGGCAGCAGCCGCGCCAAGCGCAAACTGTTGGTGAAACGCTTAGGAAAATGGATGTGGAACTGGCCGCGTTCGACCCCGCGCAGCAGCTCCCAGGCGGCCGCGTCGGCAGTCATCAGCGCCGGCATGTTGAAGTCGTTGGCGGCGGTCAGCGGCGTATCGACAAAGCCGGGATTGATTTGGTAGACGTCGATGCCGCGCGGCTGCAGGTCGAGGTACAGCGACTCGCTCAGGTTGATCAAAGCCGCCTTGGTCGGCCCGTACACCAGCGCCTTCGGCAGGCCGCCGTAACCGGCTACCGAGGCGACGATGCCAAGGCCGCCGGCGCCCTGTTTGAGCAGCACCGGCAGCACCGCGTCGAGGCAGTTGAAGACGCCGCGCAGGTTCAGGTCGATCAGCCGGTTGGCCGCCGCTAGGTCGAAACTGTCGGCGCGCATGTCGTTGTAGCCGCCGGCGAGCACCAGCACCAGGTCGATCCGCGGCCAGCACTCGCACAACTCGTCGCGCGCGCGCAGCACGCTGGCGTGGTCGGTGACGTCGAGCGCCAGCGCCAACGCGCGCGCCCGGCCGCCGCACCCCGCCTCCAGCGGCGCCAGCGTGCGCGCCGACAGGGCCACGTGCGCGCCCTGCTCCAGCAGCAGGCTGGCGAGCGCCGCGCCGATGCCGCTGGAGGCGCCGATCAGCCACACGTGGCGGCCGTCCCAGTGGTCTATTTTGCGGTTCACGGCGGCGTCCCGGCGGGCGCCGGCGGGCGCTTGTCGAACGACAGCGTGACCGCGCCCAGGCCGAAGCCGAACTTGCTCATGGCGGCCCGGTTCAGCATCACGCGTTCGTCGATGAGGAACATCCAGTCCTCGAAATCGACGTTGTAGACCTTGCCGTCGAGCGGCAGCGCCAGCACGTATTTCCAACGCAGCGCGTTGCCCGACACCACCCCGACGGCTTCGCCGACCACGTCAGGCGCGGTGCCGACAAAGCGCCCCGGCGCCGTTTTGCGCAGCGTCCAGACGCGCTTTTGCTTGCTGCCGTCGGCGTAGCTGAAGTCCTCGTCGAGGGTGCCGACGTCGCCTTCCCAGTGGCAGCGCATCACCACCGTGAAGCGCTTGACGAGCGTGCCGGAGCGGTCCTGGAACATGCCGTGCGCGTCGAGCGTGCCGTTGAAGTAGCGCTGCACGTCCAGCAGCGGCGCCTCGGCGGCGTAGTGTTCCGGCCCGACCGGCGTCGAGCAGGCCGTCAGCAGGAGCGCCAGCGCCGCCGCGTGCAGCGCGCCGGCGAGTTTTTTCAGCGTCGTGCCGGCCGGTTTGGTGGAAGTTTTCAGCGTCATGCAGGTCTCCGGTAAATTCAACAATCGCGCAACGGCGCGCGCCACAGCAGCGCCGCCGCCAGCAGTTTCAAGGCGCACGGCAGCAGCGCGTAGGCCGCCGCCAGGGCCGTCGTCGGGCCGTCCTGGCCGGGCCGGTAGCCGAGCCATTGCAGCAGCGGCAGGGCGATGCCGGCCGCCAGCGCCAGGTTCATTTGCACGCCCCAGTTCCACCAGCCGAAATAGGCCGCCTCGCGCCGCCCGCTGTGGCCGGCGCGGGCGATCACCCCGGCCAGCAGCGCCGGCGGCAGCGCCAGGTCGGCGCCCAGCGTCAGACCCGACAGCAGGCAGATGGCGCCGAAGCCGAGCGCGGCGCCGGCGCCCAGCGCGTAGGCCCAGACGAACACCAGCGCCGACAGCAGCATGCCGCCGACCCAGGCGCGGGCCTCGCCGAAACGCCGCGCCAGCGCCACCCACAGCGGCATCGAGGCCGCCGCCGCCGTGAAGTACAAGATCAGGAACAGGCCGGCGTGGCGCCCGAGGCGCAGCCGGTCTTCGGCGAAAAACAGGAACAGCGTGGCGGGAATCGCCGCCGCGACGCCGTTCACCAGCAGCACCGCGAACAGCGCGCGAAACGCCGCGCCGCCGAACGGCGCCGCCAGCGCCGAGCGGCCCGGCGCGCTCGCCGTCGCCACGTGCGCCAGCGCCGGCGCGGGCGGGCGCGGCGCGCGCGCCAGCAGCAGCGCCCCGGCCAGCAGCAGGCAGGCGCCGAACGCCAGCGTCAGGCCGTCGTAGCCGAGCCAGGCGGCCAGGCCGGCCGCGGCGATGACGCCGAGCAGGCCGCAGCCCTCCCTGACTGCCGTCACGCGGCCGCGCTCGCCGGCCGCCTGCGTCAGCGCCGCGCCCCAGCTCTGGTGCGCGATGGTGGCCAGCCCGAGGCCCGCGTACACCAACAGCAGCGCCAGCAAAAACCAGCCGAGCGCGCCGGCGCCGCCCAGCGCCGGCGGGTGGAACAGCGCGCCAAAGCCCAGCAGCAGCGGCGCCAGCGCCAGACCGACATAGCGCGCGTACGGGCGCCGCGCCCGTTCCATCCAGGCGCCCAGCGCCGGGTCGACGAAGGCCGCCAACACCCGCACGGCCAGCAGCGCCAGTCCGATGGCGGCCAGGCTCAAGCCGCCGCGGCCGGCGTAGAACTGCGGCGCGTAGACGTACACCGGCAGCGCCACCATGGCCAGCGGCAGGCCGAACAGCCCGTAGTTGAGCAGCGCCGCCGGCGCCAGCGGCCGCGGCGCGCTCATCGGCGCGGCGCGGCGTCCAGCAGCAGCGCCTCGCGCAGCTCGCCGGCGCTGCTGGCGGGGTCCAGCCAGATCGCGAAGAAGGCCCGCGCGAAGGCCGCGTCGGGCACCTCCGCGAGCGCTTTGCCGTCGAGGTAGAAGCGGGCGCCGGCGCCCGGCAGGTAGGCGCCGCTGATGTGCGTGCCCTCTTGCACGTCGGGAAAGATGCGCTCCATGGTTTGCAGCCACGCCTGGCGCTGGGCCGCGCTGCCGGCGCCGATTTTGCGCATCTGCTCGACGCTGGCGGCGGCGATGCTGGCGCCGTCGAGCGCGCGCTGGTAGCGCAGGTCGAGCACGAACGGCGCCGCCTCGGGCGCGCCGCCGCGATACCCCTGCTCGCCAACCCACAACTGGGCGTGGTAGATTTTCAGGCCGAACCAGCTGTAGCCGCCCTGCCCGGCCAGCCGCGCTTGCGGCAGCGCGCGCGCGATGTGCGCGGCCGGCGCCGACTGCGCCGGCTGCGCGGAGACTGCCTCGGCGGCGACCGCCGACGCGCCCGGCGGCGCCGCCAGCAGCCACGCCAGTGCAGCCAGCGCGGCCGTTCTCATTGCTTCACCAGCGTGAACTGCATCACGTCGGTGTTGCCGGCGCAGAAGGCGGCCTCGCAATAAGCCAGGTAAAACTCCCAGGTCAGCACGAAGCGGCCGTCAAAACCCTGCTGTTCCAGAGCGGCGCGCCGGGCGCAGAAGCCGGCGCGCCACTGGCGCAGCGTCTCGGCATAGTCGGGGCCGAAGCGGAACTCGTCTTCCACGCGCAGGCCGTGCTCGGCGGCGCAGCGGCGGAACTCGGACGGCGACGGTAGCATCCCGCCGGGGAAGATGTATTGCTGGATGAAGTCGGTGCCCTTGCTGTAGCGCTCGAACAGTTCGTCGGCGATGACGATGGTCTGGATGCAGGCGCGCCCGCCGGCCTTCAGGTTGCGCGCGACGCAGGCGAAATAGCTCGGCCAGTAGCGCTGGCCGACCGCCTCGAACATCTCGATCGAGGCGACGGCGTCGTACTCGCCGGCGCTGTCGCGGTAGTCGCACAGTTTCAGGTCGGCGCGCCCGGCCAGGCCGGCGTCGGCCAGGCGCGCCTGCGCGTAGGCCAGCTGCTCGGTCGACAGCGTCAGGCCGGTGACGTGGGCGCCGTGCTCGCGCGCGGCGGTCTCGGCGAAGCCGCCCCAGCCGCAGCCGATTTCCAGCACGCGCGCGTCCGGCGCCAGTTGCAACTGGCGCGCGATGCGGCGGTACTTGGCCATCTGCGCGCGTTCCAGGTCGAGGTCCGGGACAGCGCCGGCGGCGCGCTCGAACAGCGCGCTCGAGTACGTCATCGACGGGTCCAGCCAGAGCCGGTAGAAGGCGTTGCCGATGTCGTAATGGGCGTGGATGTTCTTCTTGCTGCCGGCGCGGGAATTGCGGTTCAGCAGATGCTTGACGCGGTACAGCAGGCTGCCCCACCAACTGCCGTAGACCAGCGCCTCGATCCCGGCGCGGTTGCGCGCCAGCAGCTCGATCAGGCCCGCCAGGTTGTCGCTGCGCCAGTCACCGGCGATGAAGGTTTCGGCGAAACCGATGTCGCCGGAGCGCAGCGCCGCGCCGCACAGGTTCCAGTTTTTTAGTTCCAGCGTGACCGGGAACGAGCCGTCGCCGTACAACTGGCAGGCGCCGTCGGGGGTTTTCAGCAGCAGCGCGCCGTGCTTGAGCGCGCCCAGCATTTTCAAGATCAGGCGGCTCGCGGCCGGCATTGCGCGGCCGTCGAGCTTGACGTGGGCGTCGGCGGCGGCCAAGCCGGTGGCCTGGGTGGGCAGGGAGTCGGAGCTCATCGGGATACCTTGTGTGCGGGTGGGGCGGGTTTCGGAAAAAAGGGCACGCGCCGCAGCCACAGCCGCAGCGCCTGCCAATGGATCTTGGCGACGACGCCAAAGCTCATCAGCGGATAGGCCAGGAAGGCGCCGGCCACGGCCAGGTCGCCGCTGCCGCAGTCGCGCCCGGACAGGCTGGTTTGCAGCAGCGCCCCGTTGTCGTCGTCGTAGTCGACGCAGGCCAGGTGCCGTTCGCATGGCGCGCCGTGGCGCGGCCGCGGCGCGCGCATGAAGCGGAAGCGGTAGCCGCCCTGCACCTGGCAAAACGGCGAGACGTGGAAGATTTTGCGGGCGCTCAATTCGGCGCCGTAGGGGATCGCCGCGCCGGTTTCAAGCAGGTATAGGTGGCGTTCGCCGAAGGTGTTGCGCACGTCGCACAGCACGGCGCGCAGGGCGCCGTCGGCGCGGTGGCAAAACCAGAAGCTGATCGGGTTGAAGACGTAGCCGAGCACGCGCGGCATGGTTTGCAGCCAGATTTCGCCGTCGGCGTCGGCCACGCCCTCGCCGCGCAGCAGCGCGTCGATCCAGGCCAGCAGCGGCTGGGCGCCGTCGCCGTGGTCGCGGTCGCGAAACGACAGCAGGTTGAAGCGGTTGCGCGACAGCAGGCGCGCGCCGAAGCCGGCCTCGCCCATGCTGCGCAGCGGCAGGCGCAGGTAATAGATGCCGTAGCTGAAAAAATGCGCGCGCGGGCGCAGGCGCTTGTGGCGCACCTGGCCGACGCACAACTGCGGCGCGTTGGCGCCGGCCGGGGCGGGTTCAGGCCGCATAGTCGAGCGCCGCCGTCCGCGCCAGCGCCATCGCCACCGCCAGGCCGGACTTCAGGCCGTCCTCGTGGAAGCCGTAGCCGGTCCAGGCGCCGGCGAACCAGGTGTGCTGGCGGCCCTGGAACGTGGCCAGGCGGGCCTGGGCGGCCACCGCCGCAGCGTCGAACACCGGGTGCGAATAGGCGAACTCGCCATGCACCTGGGCCGGGTCGGGCTCGTCGAGCGGATTGAGCGAGACGATCACCGGGCGGCACCGCGGCAGCGGTTGCAGCAGGTTGATCAGGTAATGCACGCACACCTGCGGCGTGGCGCCGGCGCGGCCCTGGTAGTTCCAGGCCGACCAGGCCTTGCGGCTGGCCGGCAGGCAGCCGGTGTCGGTGTGCAGCACGGCCCGGTTGGGCTGGTAGCGGATCGCCTCCAGCACCGCGCGCTCGTCGTCGCGCACGTCGCCCAGCAGCGCCAGCGACTGGTCGCTGTGGCAGGCCATCACCACGTGGTCGAAATGCTCGGTGCCGGCGGCGCTGCGCAGCGCCACCGAGCGGGCGCCGTCGCCGCCGAGCCGGCGCACCGACAGCACCGGGCTGGCCAGGCGCCGGTCGGGAATGCCGGCCAGCAGCTTCTCGACGTAGACGCGCGAACCGCCGCGCACGGTGCGCCACTGCGGCCGGTCGCTGACCCGCAGCAGGCCGTGGTTGTGGCAAAAGCGGATGAAGGTCGACAGCGGGAACGCCAGCATCTGTTCGGCCGGGCACGACCAGATGCAGGCGGCCATCGGCAGCAGATACCAGTGGCGGAAGGTGGCGCCGTAACCGTTGGCGTCGAGGAAGGCGCCGAGCGGGACATCGGGCGCGGCGCCGGCCAGCGCCAGCGCGCCGGCCTGGCGGTTGAAGCGCAGGATGTCGCGCAACATGCGCAAAAATCGCGGGCGCAGCAGGTTGCTCCTTTGCGCGAACACCGTGTCGAGGCTGCCGCCGGCCCATTCCAGCACGCGCGCCCCGGCGCCGGCGCCGACCGGCATCTTGACCGAGAACGACATGTGGCTGTCGACCGCCTCGACGTCGAGCTGCTCGAACAGCTTGACCAGGTTCGGATAGGTGGCGTGGTTGAACACCAGGAAGCCGGTGTCGACCGCGTGGGTGACGCCGTCGAGGCGCAGGTCGACCGTATGGCTGTGCCCGCCAAAATACGCGCCCGCCTCGAACAGCGTGACCTCCTGCCCCGCCTGCACCAAACGATAGGCACACGATAAACCTGAAATTCCGGCACCAACGACTGCTATTTTCATTATATCCGCCATAAAAACCTATTTTGTCCAGGACAAAACGCCTTCCTATCGCATAATCCAGCAAACGTTAATGAAAGTCAATTTTGTCTGGCGGCGTCGGTGGTAGCGCGCTTCACCGGTATATACGCGGCAGTGCTGAGCGTCGGATTCAACTATTTGCAGCCATGCAACAAAATGCGGAGTGCGCGCAGGGCCGTGCCGGAGAGCGACGCCGGCGCCGCCTGCGCCTGCCGTATAGAAAAAGGTAAAATGCCAATCCCATCCAGCGTGGATGTATTTATTAGCAGGCCGGGCCAGGCCGCGCGCCCCCGGCGGGCCGATCCGGCCGCAGCACCTTATGGACACTGACATTCCACCCTTAGCCGTAGCGAGCAGCATCAGCGATGTCGAACGCGACACCGGCCTGGCCAAGGAAACCCTGCGCGTGTGGGAACGCCGCTACGCTTTCCCGCAGCCGCGGCGCGATCCCTTCGGCGAGCGCGTGTATCCGGCCGAGCAGGTGGACAAGCTGCGCCTGGTGAAGCGCTTGCTCGACCTGGGTTTCCGCCCCGGAAAAATCATCGGCCACAGCAGCGCGCAACTGCAGGCGCTGGCCGAACAGAACGCCGGCGCCGCGCGCGCCGGCGCCGCGCCGCCCGACCCGCGCGTACGGCACTGCCTGGCGCTGTGCCAGGGCCACGATATGGAGGCCCTCGGCGCGGCGCTGCTGCAGGCGCTGCCGGAGATGGGTTTGCGCGACTTCGTCACCGCGCTGGCGGCGCCGTTGACGACCCTGGTCGGCGACACCTGGGCCTGCGGCCAACTGGCCGTGTTCGGCGAGCACCTGTATACGGAATTGCTGCAAAGGGTGTTGCGCCACGCGATTTTTTCGATGCCGCGGGCGGCCCGGCCCGGCCCGCCCGCGCCGCGCATTCTGCTGACCACGCTGCCGCAGGAGCGCCACGGCCTGGGCCTGCTGATGGCCGAGGCGCTGTTCCTTGCCGAGGGCGCGCATTGCACCTCGCTGGGCGTGCAGACGCCGCTGCAAGACATCGTCGACGCCTCGCTCAGCCAGCGCAGCGACGTGATCGCGCTGTCGTTTTCCGGCGCGATGAACGCGCGCCAGGCCGCCGACGGCCTCGGCGAACTGCGCGCCCGGGCGCCGGCGGGCGTCGAACTGTGGGCCGGCGGCAGTTGCCTGGCCCTGCAAAAGCGCCCGCCCGCCTTCGTCCGCGTGCTCGATCTGGCGCAGGTCGCGGCCGCGCTGGCCGACTGGCGCCGGCGCCACCGCGGCGCGCCGGCATAATGTTGCCAAATGAAACAAGGCGGCGGCGGCCCGGCGGCCCGCTCTGGTAGAATAGCCGCTGTCGATTCACCCGCCCGGCGCCGCCGGGCCTGCGCTTGAAGCGTCCCCAACCACACTCCCATGTTTAGTTTCTTCAAGAAAAAACCAGCCCCCACCCACGTTGCACCGCAACCCGCCGAGATCGCCGCGCCCGTTGCCGCCGCCCCGGCCGCGCCCACGCCCGCCGTGGTCGCGCCGATCGCCGCCAGCGCCAGCCTTGACGCCGTCAAGAAGCTGAGCTGGATGGCGCGCCTGAAGAGCGGCCTGTCGAAGACCTCGTCGACGTTGAGCGTGCTGTTCGTCGGCGCCAAGATCGACGACGACCTGTACGAGGAGCTGGAGGCGGCGCTGCTGATGTCCGACGCCGGCATCGACGCCACCGCCTTCCTGCTCGGTGAGCTGAAAAAACGCGTCAAGGAGGACAAGCTGCTCGACGCCGCCGCCGTCAAGGCCGCGCTGAAGGTCTTGCTGACCGAGCTGTTGCTGCCGCTGCAAAAACCGTTCGAGCTGGGCCGCCACCAGCCGCTGGTGATGATGATCGCCGGCGTCAACGGCGCCGGCAAGACCACCTCGATCGGCAAGCTGGCCAAGCACATGCAGGCCAACGGCCAGTCGGTGCTGCTGGCCGCCGGCGACACCTTCCGCGCCGCCGCGCGCGAGCAGTTGATGGTCTGGGGCGCGCGCAACAACGTCACCGTGATTTCGCAGGAGTCGGGCGACCCGGCCGCCGTCGCCTTCGACGCGGTGCAATCGGCCAAGGCGAAGAAAATCGACGTCGTCATGGTCGACACCGCCGGCCGCCTGCCGACCCAGTTGCACCTGATGGAAGAATTGAAGAAGATCAAGCGCGTCATCGGCAAGGGCATGGAGGGCGCGCCGCACGAAATCCTGCTGGTGATCGACGGCAACACCGGCCAGAACGCGCTGACCCAGGTCAAGGCCTTCGACGACGCGCTGCAACTGAGCGGCATCGTCATCACCAAGCTCGACGGCACGGCCAAGGGCGGCGTGCTGGCGGCGATCGCCCGGGTGCGCCCGGTGCCGGTGTACTTCATCGGCGTCGGCGAGCAGATCGAGGACTTGCAACCCTTCGTGGCCGCCGAATTCGTCGAAGCGCTGCTCGGATAAGCCGATGATCGAATTCGAGCACGTCAACAAACAATATTCCCCCGACGCCACGGCGCTGAGCGACATTTCGCTGTCGGTCGCGAAAGGCGAGCTGGTGTTTTTGGCCGGCCCGTCCGGCGCCGGCAAGTCGACGCTGCTGAAGATGATCGCGGCGATGGAGCGCCCCACTTCCGGGCGCGTCATCGTCAACGGCCAGGACATCGGCAAGATCAAGCCGGCCGGCGTGCCCTTCCTGCGCCGCAACCTGGGCTTGATCTTCCAGCAGCAACGCCTGCTGACCGACCGCTCCATCCTGGCCAACGTCATGCTGCCGCTGCTGGTCACCGGCGCCTCCAAGGTCCAGGCCGAGCAGCGCGCCCGCGCCGCCCTGGACAAGGTCGGCCTGCTGGAACGCGCGCTGGCGCGGCCGCTGGCGCTGTCCGGCGGCGAACAGCAGCGCGTGGCGATCGCCCGCGCCATCGTCAACCGGCCGCAGATCATCCTGGCCGACGAACCCACCGCCAACCTCGACCGCGCCAGCGCCGACAAGGTGCTCGACGCCCTGAAAGCCTTCCATTCGGTCGGCGTGACCTGCCTGATCTCGACCCACGACGAACAGGTGATCGAATCGGCGGCGCGCGTGATCCAACTGAAACTAGGCCACATCGTCAGCGGGGAGGACGCATGAAAAGCTGGTTCCGCCAACACGGCTTCGCGCTCGGCTCGGCCCTGATCCACCTGCGCAAGGCGCCCGGCAGCTTCGTCTTCAACATCTTCGTCGTCGCCATCGCGCTGGCGCTGCCGTTCGCCGGCGTGACCTTGCTCGACAACGTGCGGCCGATGTCGGAGCAGATGTCGGTCGACCCGGAATTGAGCCTGTTCCTGCAACCGGGCGTGCCGCGCGAGCAGGCCGTGGCGATGGCGCCGGCGCTGCGCCGCGTGCTGGCCGACGGCAAGGCGAAAATCGTCTTCGTGCCGCGCGAGCAGGCGCTCGACGCGCTGAAGAACAAGAGCGGCCTGAGCGACGTGCTCGACACGCTGGGCGACAACCCGCTGCCCGACAGCTACGTGCTCAAGCTCGACGCCTTCAAGAACGCCGCCGACGCCGGCCGGGTCGACGCCGTCGCCGAGCAACTGCGCGCGCTGCCGGGCGTCGATTCGGTGCAGGTCGATTCGGCCTGGGTCAAACGCCTGGCCGCGCTGCTGGGCGTGCTGCGCCTGGCGCTGCTGCTGCTGGCGGTGACGCTGGGCACGGTCGTCATCGCCGTGGTGTTCAACACCATCCGCCTGCAAGTGATGACGCAGCGCGACGAGATCAGCGTCTCCAAGCTGATTGGCGCCACCGACACCTTCATCCACCGGCCGTTCTACTACACCGGCGCGCTGCTGGGCCTGTGCGCCGGCGGCGTCGCGCTGGGCGCGGTGGCGCTGGCGTTGCGGCCGTTGAACGTCGCCATCGCCGAATTCGCGCGGCTGTACGCGTCGGAATTCCAATTGGCGCCGCTGGAGCCGCTGGCGATGGCCGGCCTGCTGGCGCTCAGCGCCGGCCTGGGGCTGGTCGGCGCCGTGCTGTCGGTGCAACGCCACCTGGCGCGGCTGAATTAATGGCGCGCCGGCAACGCTGAAAAAAACCGCGGCGCCGGTGCGCCGCGGCGCTGCGCACATTCCCGCCCTTTCTTAAGCCAGTCTTCAGTAAGCTCTCCCATACTGTATCGCGCTGACGCACGGAAGAACTATCCCTGCGGCGTCCACTCTAAGTTTTCAAGTGGATAGTGCGGCAAAGACCCTCTGTTATTTGACGTGGAGCAAGGATTGCTGAAAAGACAGTGTGCTTCCGACTTTAAACATCACCATCGCGTATGATAGGTTCATAGTATTTATGCTATCGTCGCGATTAGTTGTCGCGATTGGCACTCTCCACGGCAGAGTGCTAATATACGCAACAATCATGGTCGGGACGCGGTTTAAGCAAGATGACGCCGCTCCCGCCTCCGGCAAGACGCAACAGGTAACAAACCGTAACAGTCCGTGTCGACCCCGGACCCCGATGGCACATTGGTAACAGAGCAAGACTACAAGAGCGAGGAAGATATATGACTATGATGTCCGCACCGTCCGCATTGGTTACGACCAAGAGTAACGCGCTGGGCCTCGGGTTTACCGGCAATCTGGGTAACCTGGATGCCTATATTTCCGCCGTCAACCGTCTGCCGATGCTATCGCACGACGAGGAAAAATCGCTGGCGACGCGTCTGCGCGCCAGCAACGACCTGGCCGCCGCGCAAGAACTGGTGCTGTCCCATCTGCGCCTGGTGGTGTCGATCGCCCGCGGTTACCTGGGCTACGGCCTGCCGCACGCCGACCTGATCCAGGAAGGCAACATCGGCCTGATGAAGGCGGTCAAGCGCTTCGACCCGGACCAGGGCGTGCGCCTGGTGTCGTACGCGATGCACTGGATCAAGGCCGAGATGCATGAATACATCTTGAAAAACTGGCGCCTGGTGAAAGTGGCGACGACGAAGGCGCAGCGCAAGCTGTTCTTCAACCTGCGCAGTCACAAGACCGGCCTGGACGCGATGACGCCGACGCAAATCGACGCGCTGGCGAAGCTGCTGGACGTCAAGCGCGAAGAAGTGATCGAGATGGAAACCCGCCTGAGCGGGCGCGACATCGCGCTCGAATCGCCGACCGACGACGAGGACGACAAGTTCTCGCCGATCGCCTACCTGTCGTCGGAGCAAAGCGAGCCGACCAAGGTGCTGGAAGCGGAACAAGTGACGCGCCTGCAATCGGAGGGGCTGGAAACGGCGCTGGGCAAGCTCGACGCCCGTTCGCGCCGCATCGTCGAAGCGCGCTGGCTGGCCAACGACGACGGCTCCGGCGCCACGCTGCACACGCTGGCTAACGAGTTCGGCGTCTCGGCCGAGCGCATCCGCCAGATTGAAACGGCGGCGCTGAAGAAAATGAAGGGCGCCCTGGCTGCCTTCGTGTAAGCGACGCCGCGGCAGGCACAAAAAAGGCGCTCACACGGGCGCCTTTTTTCATGCCATCGGCAGGCGCCGGCGCCGGCCTTCGGCCTTCGGCCTTTACGCGGCCAAGCCCTTGGCCAGCACCTCGGCGACCACCTCGTTCAGATCGACGCCGCGCTCTTTGGCCAGCGTTTGCAACTGCAGCACCAGGTCGCTGTTCAGCTTGACGGCGAACGGCACCAGGCCCAGCGCCTGGTCCAGCTTGCGCTGCTCGCGGCGGTCCAGCACGGCCACGTCTTCTTTACCGAAACCGGCCGCGCCAGGGGCGACCATTTTCCCCATGAGTTTTTTGGCATCGCTCTTCGCCATTCCGGTCTTTTTCATTGTTTCCGTCCTCGTTTATTTCAAAACGCCATTTTACGCAGTATCCGGCGCGCCATCGATTTTGTTTGCGCGCCACCGAAATGGCAATTTTGTTATCCTCGTCCCCGATCCACTGTGGCCGGCTCCCCGGCCCGCGGCACCGAAAGGAAGAATATGAAGCGAAACATTCTGCGTTTATGGCTGATCCTGCCCGCCCTGTGCGCCTGCCTGGCGCTGCTGGGCGCCTGCGGCGCGGCCAGCAGCGCCGCCGACAACCCGCCGGCCGGCAGCGTCACGCACGTGATGGCGGTCGGCCAAAGCGTGGCCGTCACCCCCACCGCCACCCTCAAGCTCGACCGGGTCAACGACAGCCGCTGCAAAACCGGCGCGGTGTGCGTCTGGGCCGGCTACGTCAGCTACAGTTTCACGCTGAGCGACGGCACCGGCGCGTCCTCGTTCACGCTGTCCGACTCGATGCCCGGCGGCAGCCCCGAAGTGACCCAGCAAAAACTCACGTTCACGCTGGTCTCGGTCGATCCTGCCGCGCCGCCGGCGCTGCACGCGCCGGAGCCGCATTACCGCGTCACCGTCAAGGTGACCATCAGCTGACGCCGGCGCTGCGCAGCCGGTAATCGCGGAACACCGCGGCCTGCCTGGCCCCGGGATGCGGCCAGACTTCGAAAATAACCGCGATCATGCTTGCCCCTGCGCGAGGTGGAAAACCGGAATGCGCGCGTTCACCGAGCGGCGGTAGCGCCACGCCAGCGCCCCCGGCGCCGGCGGCCGGCGGCGCCACTCGGCCACGGCCGCCGCCGCGATGCTGCACGCCAGCGCGTGGCCGGGGCAGGCGTGCGGCCCGTGGCCGAAGCCGAACACCCGCCGCGCCGGCCGCTCCAGCAAGAATTCGTGCGGCCGCGGGTTGGCGGCCGGGTCGCGGCTGGCGGCGGCGAGCAGCACCAGAATGGTCTGCCCGGCCGCGACGTCGACGCCGCACAGCGTGCCGGCCTGGGCCATGTAGCGCCGCGTGTTGTGCACCGGCGGGTCGAAGCGGCTGACCTCGTGCACCAGCGCGTCGACGCGCTCCGGCGCGGCGCCGACGGCGCGCGCCAGGCCGGGCTGGCTCAGCAAGGCGACGATGCTGTTGCCGACCAGGCCAGCCGTCGCCTCGTAGGTTTGCGACAGCAAGCCGACCAGGTTGGCCAGGATGGCGCCGGCCCCGTCCCAGCCAACCTCGGCCGCTTCGCGCAGCACCGCCTGCAACAGGCTGCCCGGCTGCGGCGCGGCTTGCCGCAGCAAGGCCTCAAAACTATGCAACAGTTGCTGCGCGGCGGCGTTGGCCCCGGCGATCTGCGCGGCGCTGCTCAGCGGCGACAGGCAGGCGACGAAGTCGGCCATCCAGGCCGCCAGCGCCGGCCATTGCGACCGCGGAAAGCCGATCAGGCCGGCAACGGTATACAGCGGCACCTCGACCATCCAGTCGGACAGTTGCGCCGGCTGGCGCAGGTCGCGCGTCGCCGCCGAGGCGGCGGCGACGGCCGCGGCGCCGGCCCGCAACGCCAGCGGGTCGACGCCGGCCAGCGCGCGCTGCAAGGCCAGCTTGGGCTGGCGGTGGCGGGTGCCGTCGTTCATGCGCACCAGTTCGCCGAAGATGGCGCCGGCGCCGCCCCCCGCCAGCGCCGCCGGCACCGGCTCGGCGAGCGGGCGCACGCGGCAGCGCGGCTCGCCCAGCACCGCCTCGACGGCGGCGGCGCCGGCCGCCAGCCATAGGCCCAGGCGCGCGTCGAACGCCAGCGCCGGGCCGGCCACCAGTTCGGCGTAATACGGATAGGGATCGGCGCGCGTCGGCGCCGCCAGCGCATCAATTGCCGTCATCTGTTCTGTCATCTGCTCTGCTCTCATTGCATGTCGGGATACAGTGCAGTATCCTGGCATTCCCGCCGCAACGATTCGCTCACCAACGAAGCATGGATGCAAAAAACGCCGACACCTCCCTGTCCGCCGTCGCCGGCGCCATCGCCGAACCGGCGCGGGCGCGCATGCTGTGCTGCCTGCTCGACGGCCGCGCCCGCACCAGCACCGAACTGTCGGTGGTGGCCGAGGTGAGTGCGTCGACCGCCAGCGCGCACCTGAACCGCCTGCGCGACGAACGCCTGGTGCAGATGGTGGCGCAGGGCAAGCACCGCTACTACCAACTGGCCGGCGCCGACGTCGCCAAGGCCTTGGAAGCGCTGCTGGTGGTGGCCGGTTTGCCGCGCCCCGAATTCACGCCGAACACGCCGAGCCGGCTGCGCCACGCCCGCACCTGCTACGACCACATGGCCGGCTCGGTGGCGGTGGCGCTGCACGACCAGATCGCCGCGCAGGGCTGGTTGCTGGCGGCGGCGCCGGGCGCGGCCGACTACACGCTGTCGGCGCAGGGCGCGGCCGGCTTCGAGCGGCTCGGCCTGGACTTGGCGGCGCTGCGCAAGCTGAGGCGGCGTTTCGCCTGCCCCTGCCTGGACTGGAGCGAGCGCCGCCCGCACATCGGCGGCGCGCTCGGCGCGGCGCTGCTGCAACTGGCGCTCAAGCGCGGCTGGGCCGAGCAAGACCTCGACAGCCGCGCGCTGAGCGTCTCGGCGGCCGGCCAGCGGCGCATGCTGGCCGCGTTCGCGCCGGCGTGACGCCGCCGCATGGGCCCGACCTCCGAAAATCGCACCGGCGCGCCGGCGGCTGGAGCACAGGCAGGCGTTAAAATACGGGCTGATCCCTTTCCGCAGCAAGCCGCGCCGATGCCCCCTTCCATGACGCAAACCATTCCCACCGCCTGGCGCGGCGACCTGGTGCGCTGGCGGCAGCTGGTGCCGCCGGCGTGGCTGGCGGCGCTGATCGCCGGCGCGCCGGTGGCCGCCGCGCCGGCCGGGCACTGGCGCCTGTTCGAAGTCGGCTGCGGCGACGCCGCGCTGTTTAACGCCGGCCACATCCCCGGCGCCGGCTACCTCGACACCGCGCAACTGGAGCGGGCGCCGTTGTGGGACAAGGTGCCCGACCCGGCGCTGCTGCAACTGCTGCTGGCGCACGGCGTGCGCCACGACAGCACCGTGCTACTGTACGGACGCCATCCGCTGGCGGCGGCGCGCGCCGCGCACCTGATGCTGTACGCCGGCGTCGCCGACGTGCGCCTGCTCGACGGCGGCCTGGCGGCCTGGAACGGCGCCGGCGGCGCGCTGGCGACGGGCGCGGCGCGGCGCCACCCGCCCGCGGCCGCGTTCGGCGCGCCCTTCCCGGCCCGCCCCGACTACCTGATCGACACCGGCCGCGTGCGGCAACTGCTGCTGCAGCCGGACGGCGCGCTGGTCAGCATCCGCACCTGGAACGAGTTCATCGGCCGCACCTCGGGCTACAGCTACATCGACGCCCGCGGCGACATTCCCGGCGCGCGCTGGGGCCACGCCGGTAGCGGCGACGACGTCAACAGCATGAGCGAGTTCCACCACCCGGACGGCAGCATGCGCGACGCCGCCGCCATCCGCGCCATCTGGGCCGAGGCCGGCATCCACGCCGGCCAGGACACCGCCTTCTACTGCGGCACCGGCTGGCGCGCCTCGCTGGCCTTCTACTACGCCTGGCTGATGGACTGGCCGCGCATCAGCGTCTACGACGGCGGCTGGTGCGCCTGGAGCAGCGACCCGGCCAACCCGGTGCTGCGGCGCGACGGCCCGCCCTGACTATCGCGCCGCCAGCTTCAGCGCCTACTTGGCGGCGCCGATCTGCCAGAAGCCGTCGCGGCCGACCGAGGTGCGCGCCATGATCGCCGACGGCAGCGCGACGTTCAGCGCGGCCAGGCGCCGCGGGTCGATCAGCACCGTCGGCTCCTCCTGCTTGAGGATGGGCATCACGTCCGGCTTGACGTGGCGCTGCAATATGCGCGCCGCCTGGTTGCCCGAGAGCGCGCCGACGTAACCGAAATCGGCGCCGACATACAGCACCGCGCCGGGCAGGCGCATCAGCGCCAGCGTCACCACCGGCACCTGGTTTTCGACGCCGAAATCGCCCAGGTCGGTGGCCGGCTCGTACTTGCGCAGGCCGTAATAGGTGTCCAGCGGCACGGCGAACATCTGCACCCCGCCCTGCCCGTACAACTGCTTCAGCGACGGCACGATGCTGTCGCTCTTACCCACCAGTTTGGACGACACGGCGATGCCCAATTGGCCGGCGCTGGACGTGGCGGCGTTGACGTTGGCGACGCCGTTTTCATCGTCGGTGTGGACCATGCCGATGCGCCGCACCTGCGGGAAAATTTGCTGCACCAGCTTGACCGTGTCGCCCATGTCGGTGTGCAGGGTGGCGCCGGTGACGCCCTCGCCGCCGTCGACCAGCGAGACGCAGCCGGCCTCCTTCGGATCGGCGACGGCCGTAAACACCAGCGGAATGCCGGCGTCCTCCAGAATGCCGCGGGCGTAGCGGGTGGCCGGCGTGCCGATGGTCAGCACCAGGTCGGGCTTGGCGGCGGCGATGCGGGTGGCCTCCTCGCGGATGCGCATCAAGACGCCGATCCGGCTCCAGAAGCCGCCCTTCTCGACGTCGAAATCGATCTTCACGCGGTTCAAGCGCAAATTTTTGCCCGGCACGATGCCATTGTTCTTCAACCCCGTCAGAAACCCCGTCATGGCCTCCTGGAACGGCTCGATGTCGGTGACCTGCAACACCTCGACCGTAAACACGTGCGTCTCCTCCATCGCGGTCGGCGCCAGCGCCTCCATCGCCCGCGCCGGCAAGGCGCCCGCCAGCAGTACCAGCGTCAATATACCTGCAACTTTGCGCATAATTTTTTCCATGTGAGATGTGAATTCGGATGCGGCCCGCACGCGGGGGCGGGCCCGGCGCGGCCGGATCGCGGCAGCGCCAAAGAATCTGAACGGAACGTTGCGGTCCCGCCGTATGGAATAATTAGAACAGAAATGGTGCTTTTTTAGCAAACAGAATACTATCCCTGCGAGCCAATTTCGGTGCCGCCGAGCCAGCGCGCCGCTGCATAATGCCGGGCCGCCAATGCGTGCACCGCCCCGAAGGACAGCGCCCCCGGATCGTTTTCCTCGCCGGCGCGTAAGTCGCGGATCAGCATCAGCGGACCGGATAAGAATAAAACGGACGCGGCGGCGGGCGCCGCCGCGGTGGCCTTACAGGTGCGGGGTGATTTGCGGCATCAGGTCGTCGAAGGTGCGGCCGTTGCCGTTTTCGCCGATCGCGTGCATCTTCCACTCGCCGTTGTGGCGGTACAGCTTGGCCATGATCTGCGCGGTGTGCGCGCCCTGCACCGACAGGTTGAAGCGCGCCACTTCCTGGTTGTTGCTGGCGTTCAGGATACGGCAGTAGGCGTTTTCCACCTGCGAAAAATTCTGGCCGGTGAAACTGTTGACGGTAAACACCAGGCTTTTCACGTTGGCCGGCACTTGGCTCAGGTCGACGTTGATCTGTTCGTCGTCGCCGTCGCCGGCGCCGGTGCGGTTGTCGCCGGTGTGGACGACGCTGCCGTCACGGCTTTTCAGCTGGCGGAACCAGACGATGTCGGACTTGTTGTTGCCCTCGTCGAACATCACGCACGACGCGTCCAAGTCGATCGCCTCGGTCTTCGCGCCAAAGCCGAAGAAACCCTTGGTCTTGATCGAATCCCAGCCCAAGCCCATCGTGATACGGCTCAGCGTGGCGCCGGCTTCCTTGTCCAGAGAGATTTTCTGGCCCTTGCTCAAATTGACTGACATAGTAGCTCCTAGATGTTGTATGTATATGAATTACGACTGCTTGCGCTGGGTCCAGTTCAGGAAGGCGGCGCGGTTGCGCGAACACACCAAGACCTTGCCCTGGCCCGAAAACTTCAACACCATGCCCTCGCCGCTGGTCTGGCTGTTGACCAGGTTGCCGAGGAAACCGCCGCTGCTGCCGGTGGTAATGGAAATTTCGTACTTCAACCGGCTGTCCCAACACACCACGTGGGAATTGTCGATGACGATGTCCTTGCCCGGCGTGACCTCCAGCTGCGACATCGAGCCGAAACCGGACACCGCGACCTGGCCGCTGCCGGCCGTCTCGGTGATGAAAAAACCGCCGCTCTGCGCGAACAGCGCGTTGCCCAGGCTTTGCGTGCGCACCTTCAAGTCCACACCCGAGCTGGCGGCCACGAAGGCGCCGTCGCTGAGCATGTACTGGTTGGCGCCGACGTCGACGATCTGCATCGCGCCCGGCAGGGTTGGCGAGAGCAGGCAATCGCCGTCGCCGCGCAGCGCCTCGATGTGCTGCTGGAAAAACGACTCGCCGTTAGCGAAGCGGCGCATGATGGCGCTGCCGATACCGCCGGTCATCTTGCCCTTCAAGTCCAGGTTGGACTCCATCATCACCATCGCGTCCGATTCGCAATAGATTTTTTCGCCCTTCGCAAGCGATACGTGCAGAAATGGGTCCACATCCCCTGTGATGCTAAAAACTGGCATTTGAACTTTCCTTGTCGCCTGAAAGCAGGCCTGCGAATGCATCCAAGCTGGCCACGGCCCGCCACGCGGACCGCGGCCATGCGCGTATTACACGCCGACGCCGAACGACGCAGCCAGAGGACCCAGGCCGCCTTTGTAGCCTTGGCCGATGGCCTTGAATTTCCAATCGGCGCCGTTGCGGTAGATCTCGCCGAAGACCATCGCGGTTTCCGCCGAACCGTCCTCGGACAGGTCGAAGCGGGCGATTTCGGTGTTGCCGTTGGCGTTGATGCAGCGCACATACGCCTTCTGTACCATGCCGAAGTTTTGCTTGCGCGCTTCGGCGTCGTGGATCGTCACGCAGACCGAAATCTTGTCGACGTCGGCCGGCACCATGGCCAGGTCGACCGAGACGGTTTCGTCGTCGCCGTCGCCGGCGCCGGTGCGGTTGTCGCCCGAGTGGGTGACCGAACCGTCGCTCGACTTCAGGTTGTTATAGAAAATCATGTCGAGGTCGGCGCGCACTTTGCCGTCGACCTTCAGCAGGAACGCGGAGCCGTCGATGTCGAACGCGGCGCCGTCGGTGGCGCGCGCATCCCAACCCAGACCAAGAACCATTTTCGACAAGCCCGGCGCTTCTTTGCTCAGATTAACGTTGCCGCCTTTTTGCAGACTGATTGCCATGATGTGTTTCTCCTATGTGATGAAAAAGTGTTGCTGTGCTTCATGAACACCTGGCGCCGCCGCCGTTCCGCCTTGCGGAGCCGGCACTGGCGCCTGGGTACTGCCGGCGGCAAACCGGTGTTCATCGATTGCCGCACTGATACTGCACTGTGATACTTAAGGCTTCGTTAGGCGGCCACTTCGAGCCCGCCCTGTTTGCGTTTGTAACGTACCGACGACCACAGCGACGCCAGGATGAAGGCTACACCAATCAGACCGGTAAAGATTTCCGGAATGTGGAATTTCATGCTCGCCAACATAATCACCGCCAGGATACCGATCGCATAGTGCGCGCCGTGCTCCAGGAAAACGAACTCGTCAAGGGTACCCTTTTTCACCAGGAACACCGTCATCGACCGTACGAACATCGCGCCGATAGCCAGGCCCAACATAATGATCACCACGTCCTTGGTGATCGCGAACGCGCCGATCACGCCGTCGAAGGAGAACGACGCGTCCAGCACTTCCAGGTACAGGAAACCGCCGATACCGCCGCGCTTGACCAGATCGCCGACATTGCTGCCGCTGTCCTCTTTTTCCAGCAAACCGCTGACCACGTCGACGCCGACATACGTCAGCACGCCCCACAGGCCGGCCGTCAGCACCACCAGTTTCTGGCCTTCTTCCACCATCGACAGGCTGGCCATCAAGGTACCCAGCGCAAGCATCACCGACACCGAGGAAATCTTGCCCAGCGCGCCCAGCTTTTCTTCCAGGCGGCCCAGCCAATGCATTTCTTTTTCATCGTCCAGCAGGAAGTTCAGGAACACCAGCAGCAGGAAAATACCGCCGAAGGCCGCCACTTCCGCGTGGTGGTTGGTCAAGTGCGTCGAATAGGCTATCGGATCGTTCAGCGCCAGGTGCCACACTTCCATCAAGCCCAGGTCCGCGGCCTGCGCCACGATCACCAGCGGAAACAGCAAACGCATACCGAACACCGCGATGATGATACCTACGCCGAGGAACAACTTCTGCCAGAAATCGTCCCAGGTCTTCAGCACCGAGGCGTTGACGACCGCGTTGTCGAACGACAGCGACACTTCCATGATACCCAGGATGGCGGCGATACCCAGCGCCGACCACATGCCCGACATGCCGTTGTGGCTGTAACCCCACCAGCCGGCCACGGCCATACAGACCGCCGTGACCAGGAATGAAATTCTAAAATGTTTCATTGAAACCCCTTCATAAATAAGTCAACGAAGTGCAGTGTAACCAACATCGGATTATTTAAAAATAGGAGATAATCGAAGTATTACATCGGAAAAACAGAAGATGAAAACAACCGGACTCAACTTGCGACACTTGTATTTCTTCTGGGTCGTCGCGAAAGAAGGGGGCGTCACGCGCGCCGCCGAACGACTCGGGCTGGCGGTGCAGACCATCAGCAGCCAGTTGGCGCTGCTCGAACAATCGGTCGGCAAGTCGCTGCTGGCGCCGCAGGGGCGGCGCCTGGTGCCGACCGAGGCCGGCCGGCTGGCCCTCGGTTACGCCGACCAGATATTCCTGCTCGGCGAGCAGTTGCAGGACGCGCTGGCCGAGTCCGACACCGAGAAAATGCGCCTGACGGTCGGCATTTCCGACTCGCTGCCGAAACTGATCGCCTACCGCATCCTGGAGCCGACCCGGCACCTGGCGGTGCAGGTCAAGCTGGCCTGCTATGAGGATGAATTCGAGTCGCTGCTGGCCGACCTGGCGCTGCACAAGCTCGACGTGGTGCTGACCGACCGCGCGGTGCCGAGCGGCGCCGGGGTGCGCGTGTTCAGCCACCTGCTGGGCGAAAGCGCGATGAAGCTGTTCGGCGTGAAGGAATTGGCGCAGCGCTACCGCGGCGGCTTTCCCGGCAGCCTGAACGGCGCGCCGCTGCTGCTACCGACGCGCAACAACGCGCTGCGCGGGCGCATCGACGAATGGCTGGTGACGCACGGCGTGCGTCCGGACGTGGTGGGGGAATTCGAGGACAACGCGATGCTCAACACCTTCGGGCGCAACGGCTTCGGGCTGTTTTTCGCGCCGGCCGCGCTGGAGTACGACATCAAGGAGCAATTCAACGCCGACATGGTCGGCGACGTGCCCGAGCTGCGCGAGCACTTCTACGCCATCTCGGCCGCGCGCAAGATCGAGCATCCGGCAGTCGTGGCGATCCTGGCGACGGTGCACAACGGCTTGTTTGCCAGCGCCAGCCGGGATTGAGGGGTTGGCGCCTTAACGCCCGGGGCGTCGCCCCGGGGCCGGGGCGTCAAGTCCGGCCCCGGTTCTTTGGCGTTGGTGTATGGCGGCTGTCACGGCGCGCCGGCTGGCTTACTGCTGCACCGGCGCGGCGCTGAAGGTCTTGTTGGTGATCTTCCACTCGCCGTCGATTTCCAGCAACACCATGTAATCGGTGAACGTCACTTCCGGATACTCCAGCACCACCTTCGCGGTCGCGGCGTTGCCGGTGACTTCAAAAAACTCGATGCGGCGGGTGCGCTGCGCCTCGTCGGCGGCCGGCTGGCCCTGGAAGCGCGCGGAAAATTCGTCCACCGTCAGCGCGTGCAACTTGCCGTCGCGGAAGGAAACAATGCGGGCGTCCGGATGGAAGGCCTTGCGCATGTAGCTGGCCTCGCCGGTGATATGGCCGTTCAGGTAATCGTCGATCGGCGCGCGCGCCGCCGCCACCTCGGGGGCCAGCGGGATGATCTCGGCGTTAATGTCGGTCGGTTCGTGCAAGACTGCAAATTTCATCAATTCTCCATGGAGTGAGGTGCAGAATCGACGATTCTGCCGGCGTAATGCTGTGCACGGTTCGTGCGCTGCCTGCAGCTTACCCGCTCCCGCCCGCGCCAACGCAACGGGAAAATGATGATCCCTATATTCGCCACGACATACATGGCGCCGCGCCGGCGCGTCCGAGCGCCGCCGATTCACAAGGAAAGCTGATAAATCCATTTCAAAATACCGTTTGAATAATAGATTGAAGTCGATTGTAATGCAGCACTGGACACCGCATTCGGCATGGCGGCCGCCAGCCCAAGCAATCCACCCCAGGAGTCTAGCAATATGAGCAATACGATCGATATTCCCGATCTGATCAACAGCAGCAAAATCGGCCGCTTCCAGACCGGCATGCTGGTCCTGTGCGGCCTGTGCGTGATCATGGACGGCTTCGACGTCCAGGCGATGGGCTATGTCGCCCCGGCCATCATCGCCGACTGGCACGTCAGCAAAGCCAACCTGGGGCCGGTGTTCGGCGCCGGCCTGCTGGGCATGCTGGTCGGCTCGCTGCTATTCAGCGTGGCCGCCGACAAGATTGGCCGCCGCCCGGTGTTGATCGGCTCGACCCTGTTCTTTTCGGTCTGCATGCTGCTCACGCCGCTGGCCGGCAACATCGAGCAATTGCAGCTGATCCGCTTCGTCACCGGCCTGGGCCTGGGCGCGGTGATGCCGAACGCGATGGCGCTGGCCGGCGAATACAGTCCGCTGCGCAAGAAGGTCACGCTGATGATGCTGGTCTCCTGCGGCTTCACGGTCGGCGCGGTGCTCGGCGGCCTGCTGTCGGCCGCCCTGATTCCCACTTTCGGCTGGCAGTCGGTGTTTTACGTCGGCGGCGTGGCGCCGCTGATCATCGGCATCCTGATGTTCTTCCTGCTGCCGGAATCGATGCAATTCCTGGTGCTGCGCAAGAAGAACCTCGACCAGGTGGCGCTCTGGCTGAAACGCATCGCGCCCGACGCCGTCATCGACGGCGCTACCCGCTTCGTGGTGCAGGAAAAGGAGCACAAGGGCGCGCCGGTGTTGCAGTTGTTCCGCGAGGGCCGCGCCAAGATGACCGTGCTGCTGTGGGTGATGAACTTCATGAACCTGCTGAACCTGTATTTCCTGTCGAACTGGCTGCCCACCATCGCCAAGGACGCCGGGCTGTCGACCGCCAACGCGGTGCTCGCCGGCACCGCGCTGCAAGTCGGCGGCACCGTCGGCACCATCGTCATGGGCCAGCTGATCGACCGTTCCAGCTTCCGCCGCGTGCTGCTGCCCTGCTTCGTGGTGGCGGCCGTGGCGATTGCGCTGATCGGCCGCCCCGACGTGTCGCTGCTGTTCCTGTTCGCGACGATCGGCGTGGCCGGTTTTTGCGTCGTCGGCGGCCAGCCGGCCGTCAACGCCCTCGCCGCCAGCTACTACCCGACCACGCTGCGCTCGACCGGCATCGGCTGGAGCCTGGGTATCGGGCGCATCGGCTCGATCATCGGACCGGTGCTGGGCGGCGAACTGATCCGCCTGAACTGGCCCAACAGCACCATTTTCCTGGTCGTGGCGATCCCGGCATTGGTGTCGGCGCTGATGGTATGGAGCATGCGGCGGCCGGCGCCGGCGGCTTGAGACAAACCAACGACGCAACCCCGGGTCGCAGCCTCATGCCGCCGAATAAAGTCGCGTAGGTCCGATGAGCGACAGCGTCATCCGACGCCGCGCCGCCGCCGACGCCGGTCGGGTCGGCCCGTTCCGGCTACCCCGATCTACAAAACGGCATCTTTGATGCTCGCGACACAAACAATACGGGTATAATTTTTTGAAGCAACTGGACAAGCAAGGGAAACGGCAATGGCTGGCATGACAAGACGACGCGGCGCCGCCGGCTGGCTATGCGCCCTCGCGCTGCTGGGCGGCGGCCCCGGCGCGGGCGCCGCCGAACTCCAGGTGCTGACCGAGGAAAACCCGCCGATCTCGTTTAGCGAAAACGGCAAGGCCGCCGGCCTGGGCAGCGATGTCGTCAACGCCATCCAGCGCCGCCTGAAGAGCGCCGTCGCGCCGCAAGTGCTGCCGTGGGCGCGCGCCTACGCCATCCTGCAGCAGGAGGCGAACGTGGCGCTGTTCGCGACCATGCGCACCGCCGAGCGCGAAGCCCAGTTCAAATGGGTCGGCCCGATCGCCACCGTGAAGACCGGATTTTACGCCAGGCGCGGCGCCGGCGTGCACGTGGCCAGCCTGGCCCAGGCGAAGTCGGCGGGCGCGATCCTGGTGCCGCGCGAATATTATTCGCACCAGGTGCTGCTGCAAAACGGTTTCACCAACCTGCAACCGGTGACCCGGCCCGACATCATGGTGCGCATGCTGATGGCCGGGCGGCGCGAGCTGATGGTCGGCGACAACCTGACCATCGACGCGCTGCTGCTCAACGTCGGCGCCAAGGCCGGCGACGCCGAGCTGGTCTACACCTTCATGGAATCGCAGTACTACATCGCGTTTTCGCGCCAGACCGCGGACGCGCTGGTGCAGCAGTGGCAGGCCGGCCTGGACGGCATGAAGCGCGACGGCAGCTTCGGCGCCATCTACGCCAAGTGGCTGCCGGGCGAAACCGCGCCGGGGCTGCGGCCCAGCGCGGCGAAATGAGCCGAAACCGAACAGCAAGGACGTAACCCAGGGGGCGGGCCTGAAGGCGCGACCCCGGCTGCCTGCCTCGGCTTGATTGTCAGCGTTGCCGGCCGGCGCTGGTCGCGGGTCGGCGTAGCCCTCCGCTGTGACGCGACGAGGATAAGCCGACTGGCGTCGGTATCGGCTTACACCCCCTCCAACGGCAATAGCAGGCGCGCCTCCAGGCCGCCGCCGGCGCGGTTCGCCAGCGCCAGGCTGCCGCCCAGCGCGAGCGCCAGTTGCTGCGCGATCGCCAGCCCCAGTCCGGTGCCGCCGGTGGCGCGGTTGCGCGAGCCTTCGACCCGGTAGAACGGTTGCAGCACGGCGTACAGCTCGCCGGGGGGAATGCCGGGGCCGCGGTCGAGCACGGCGATTTCCACGCCGCCGCCGGGCGCCGCCCGCACCGCCACCTCCACCGCCGCCGCGCCGCCGAACTTGATGGCGTTGTCGAGCAGATTGCCGACCACCCGGCGCAGCGCGTGCGGCCGGGTGCTGGCCGCGCGCCCGACCCTGCCGCTCAGCGTCACGTGCTGGCCGACGTCGCGGTAGTCGCACACCAGGCTGTCGAGTAGCGCGTCGAGGTCGGTGCGGCAGGGCTTTTCGCTGGCGCCCCCGGTGCTGCGCGCGTAGGCGATGCCCTCCTCCACCATCGCCTGCATCGCGTCCAGGTCGCCCTGGAACTTGTCGCGCAGGGCCGCGCTGTCGAGCATGTCGGCGCGCAGGCGCAGGCGCGTGATCGGCGTCTGCAAATCGTGCGAGATGGCGGCCAGGATGTGCATCCGCTCGGCCAGGTGGGTGGCGATGCGGCGCTGCATGTCGTTGAAGGCGCGCGCGGCCCGCGCCACTTCCAGCGGGCCGTCTTCCGGCAGCGGCGCGCCGCGCTGCTCCGGCCCGAGCGCGTCGGCCGCGCGCGCCAGTTGCGCCAGCGGCCGGGTTGTCCAGCGCACCGCCAGCCAGGTGAACAGCGTCAGCATCAGCAATTGCAGCGCCGACAGCAGCCGCGACCACGGCGACAGCGCCATCTCCGTCGCCACCAGTTCCACCGTCAGCGGGGTGGCGTCGGCCAGCCGCAGTTGCAGGTACATGCGGCCGTCGCGCGCGCTGAGCGCCAGCGGATAGCGCGGCCCCAGCGCCGCCGCGACCGCGCCGCCGACCTGCAGCGCCAGCGGCGAGTGCAGCGGCGCGCCCGGCTGCGCCGGCGCGTCGGTATAGCGGTAGTTCTGGCGGGCGAAGCGCAGCCGCCACTCGGCGCGTTCAAGCGGCGCCACCCGCTCCAGGATGGCGACCGACGCGGCCAAGTCCTGCGCCAGGTAGTACACCATCATGTTCTTGCCGGTTTCGCGGCGCTCGTAGCGCAGCAGTTGCAGGTTCAGCGCGTAGGACAGCGCCAGGCCCAGGCAGAGGATCGCGCTGAGGCGGCCGAACAGCGAACCCGGCCACAGCCGCCGCAGCGCCCCGCTCACGCGTCGCCCGCGCCGGCGGCGCCGGCCTCCACCGCGGCCGAGAACACATAGCCCTCGCTGCGCACCGTCTTGATGTAGCGCGCCTCGCGCGAGTCGTCGCCCAGGCGCTGGCGCAGCCGGCTCACCAGGATGTCGATCGAGCGGTCGAACAGCTCGGCCTCGCGGCCCTGCGTCAGGTTGAGCAACTGGTCGCGGCTGAGCACCCGCCGCGGATGGTCGAGGAAGACCCGCAGCAGGCGGTATTCGGCGCCGCTCAGCGAAACCATGGTGCCGTCGGCGTCGAGCAGGTGGCGGCCGGTGGTGTCGAGCCGCCACGCGCCGAACGCCAGCACGTGCGCCGCCTCGGCCGCGCGCAGCGCCGGCGGCAGCATGCGGGTGCGGCGCAGCACCGCGCGGATGCGCGCCAGCAGCTCGCGCGGCGCGAACGGCTTGGTCAGGTAGTCGTCGGCGCCCATCTCCAGGCCGACGATGCGGTCGGCCTCCTCGTTGCGCGCGGTCAGCATCAGGATCGGCAGCGCCGCCGCCGCGCCGGCGCGCAGGTCGCGGCACAGGGTCAGGCCGTCCTCGCCCGGCAGCATCAGGTCCAGCACCAGCAGGTCGACGGCGGCGCCGGCCAGCGCGGCGCGCATGTGGCGGCCGCCGGCCGCCGTCGTCACCTGGAAGCCGTTCCTGCTCAGGTAGGCGGCCAGCAGTTCGCGGATTTCCGCGTCGTCGTCGACGACCAGGATGTGATCTATGTGTTGCATACCGCTTTATAGCCGATTTTCGCGCCGCGTCGGCGTTTTTTGTAACACAAGGTTTCCACCGCCGCCGCGGATACACTGGATTACAAAAAACCCACCCGCCGACACATGCGAGCAATCCCGCCGCGTTCCAATACGTTCTGGCGCTTGCCACCCAACCCACCAGGAACACACCATGAACGCTACCCACTTGATCGCCGCCGCAATCGGCCTGGCCGCCGCCGGCTGGAGCGCCGCGCAAAGCCCGGCGCCGGCCGGGCGCTGGCTGACCGAAAGCGGCAACCTCGAAGTCGACATCGCCGCCTGCGGCCAATCCCTGTGCGGCACCGTCGTCAAGGTCATCGCCAACCGGTCGATGAGCGGGCCGGCGGCGGCCGCCATGGCGCCGCCGCCGGCGGCGAACGCGCGCCCGCTGCTCGGCCTGGGCATCCTGCAAGACTTCGCCCCGGCCGCCGACGGCCAGTGGCAAGGCCGCATCTACAACCGCGAGCGCGACGCCAGCTACGATTGCCTGATGGGCCTGGCCGGCCCCGACCTGCTCCAGGTCAACATCGTGGTGTCGCCGGCGCTGCCGCCGAAGGTGCAGTTCTGGCGCCGCGTCGGCGCGCCGGCGGCGCCGTAGCCGCGGCCAGCGGCGGGCCGGCGGCGGCGCCGGCCGACGCGACGGCCGGGGCCGGGCTTACCCCGGCGCAACTGTGGAATTGAAAATCCGCGTTGTTGTGCCGTCGTCGTTTATGATGCTTGTTTTAACAGCCATAACGGCACATATGCATAACGTTTTTCTGGTCGTACTCGCCCTGTTCCTGGTCGCCCTCAACGGTTTCTTCGTGGCCGCCGAATTCGGCATCGTCAAACTGCGCCGCACCCGCATCCGCGCCATCGCCAGGTCGCAGGGCCTGCGCGGGCGCATCCTGGGCAAGGTCCATGGCGAGCTCGACGTCTACCTGTCGGCCTGCCAGCTCGGCATCACCCTGGCCTCGCTGGGCCTGGGCTGGGTCGGCGAACCGGCCTTCGCCAGCCTGCTTGAACCGCTGTTCGGCGCGCTCGGCGTGACCTCGCAGCAACTGATCCACGGCATTTCCATCGCCTTCGCCTTCAGCGTCATCTCCTTCCTGCACATCGTCGTCGGCGAACTGGCGCCGAAAACCCTGGCGATCCGCAACCCCGAGGCCATCGGCCTGTGGTGCGCGCTGCCGCTGTACGGCTTCTACTGGTCGATGTACCCGGCCATCTGGGTCTTGAACGCCAGCGCCAACGCGGTGCTGCGCCTGGCCGGCCTGTCCGGCACCGGCGGCCACGACTCGCACTATTCGACCGAAGAGCTAAAGCTGATCCTGCGCACCAGCCAGCCGGGCGAAAAATTCACCCGCGACGAGCGCAACATCCTGGCCCAGTCGCTCGACTTCGAGCAGCTGACGGTGGCGGACCTGATGCGCCCGATCAACGAGGTGATCGCCCTGCACGCCTCCAAGTCGCTCCAAGAGAACCTGCAGACGGTGCTGCGCAACCGCTTCAGCCGCTATCCGTATTTCGACCAGAACGGCGACGACGTACTCGGCGTGATCCACCTGAAGGACCTGTTCTTCGCCCAACAGGCCGGCAAGCCGATCACCTCGATGACGCCGTTCCTGCGTCCGGTCGACATCATTTCGGCGCGCACCCCGGCGCTGGAGCTGTTCCGCCGCTTCCGCGACGGCGCGCCGCATTTCGCGCTGATCGGCGAAAAGGGCAAGCGCCCGCTCGGCTTCATCACGCTCGACAACCTGCTGGGCGCGATGGTCGGCGAAATCCGCGACGAATTCCGCCTCAACGAGAACGATTGGCTGCGCCAGCCCGACGGCACCCTGATCGGCAAGGCCAGCCTGCCGATCTTCTCGCTTGAACGCATCCTCGGCATCGACATCGAAAACGAGGAACTCGGCCTGGACGACGTCGAGTCGGTCGGCGGCCTGATCATGGTCAAGCTGGGCGACATTCCCAAACAGGGCCAGCGCATCGACTTCGCCGACTTCGACATTGTCGTCAAGAAAATGAACGGGCCACGCATCGTCCTCATCAAAGTGATTCCGAAACTCGAACGCCACGGGCCGGACGAGCAGGACTGAACGGCTGCGCCGGGCTAAACCTGTTGGAAGGCGGCCGCGCTTCTGCTAGAGTGGTGGCAACTTTGAGGGAAAACCGACGTGCTACAGCGCCTCCTCCTGTGCTGCACCCTGCTGGGCGCCGCCGCCGTCTCCCAGGCGCGCGAGCCCGCCGCGCCCGGCTGCGGCCTGCTCAGCGTCGGCTTCTACGACCACGGCGCGCTGCACTACCGCGGCGCCGAGGGCGGCTGGACCGGCATCGACCAGGACGTCGTCAACGAACTGGCGCGGCGCAGCGGCTGCCGCTTCTTCCCGCTGACCGAATCGCGCGTGCGCATCTGGGCCATGCTGCAAAGCGGCGCGCTGGACATGACGGTGTCGGGCATCGCCACCCCGGAACGGCATAAATACGCGCGGTTCGTCCCCTACCTGGCGGCGCGCAACTACCTGCTGCTGCCGAAGGGCGTGGCGGCGAAAGTGCGCAACCTCGACGAATTCCTGGCCGACCCCGGCTACAAGATCGGCGTCGTCAAAAGCTTCAAGCACGGCCCGACCTACGACGCCTGGCTCGACAAACTACGCGCCCAGGGACGGGTCTACGACGTCGCCGAATATACCGCCCTGATCAAGCTGCTCAAGATCGGCCGCGTGCAGGCGGTGCTGAGCCTGGCCACCAGCTGGGGCCAGCTCTTCAAAAACCCCGAATTTAGCGACGCGTTCCGCGCCATGGACTGGGCGCCCAAGGACACCTTGGTGGGCGCGCTGGTGCTGTCGCGCCAGAGCGTGCCCTTGGAAACCGTCGAACTGTTCGACAAGCACCTGCGCGAGATGCGCGCCGACGGCACGCTGAGGGCGATCTTCGAACGCCACGTCGACGCCGACCTGGCCGCCGGCATGCTCAACTACCCGAACGAGCCGGACGCCGACGCCCACGACTAGCCACCGGGGCCGCCGAGGCCAGCGCAAGCCGACCTACTACAACCGCGCTAGAGTTTCTCCGGCGGGATGCCGGTCCAGTTGCGCAGCAGGCCGTACAGCACCGCCAACAGCGTCGGGCCGATGAACAGGCCGACGAAGCCGAACGCCAGCACGCCGCCCAGCACGCCGAGCAACACCAGCAGGAACGGCAGGCTGCTGCCGCGGCTGATCAGCATCGGTTTGACCACGTTGTCGACGCCGCTGATGAGGAACAGGCCCCAGGCCAGCATGAAGATGCCCCAGCCGGTCTGGCCGTGGTTGAACAGCCAGACCGCGGCGCCGCCCCACAGCAGCGGCGGGCCGACCGGGATCAGCGAAAACAGGAAGGTGCCCAGGCCCAGCAGCGCCACCGCCGGCACGCCGGCGATCAGGAAGCCGAGCACCGCCACCAGCGATTGCGCCAACGCCGTGCCCAGCAGGCCGTACATGACGCCGCGCACGGTGCGGCTGACCGTCAGCGACACCTGCGCCGCGTTCTCGCCGATGATGCGCTGCATGCCGGCCGACAGCGCCGCCAGCAGCGCCTCGCCGTCGCGGTACAGGAAGAAGCTGACGAATACCGCCAGACTGGTCTGCGCCACGCCGCGGCCCAGCAGCAGGCCGCCGGCCAGCACAAAGCGGCGCGCCGGTTCCAGCAGGTTCTTGGCCAGCTCCAGCATTTCAGCCTTGCTGCCGATCAGCCGGCTGACATACCCGTCCAGCGTCTCGCCGACCAGCGGCACCTGCTTGAGCCAGGCCGGCGCCGCCAGCGAGCCGGAGTCGAGCGCAAGCTTGATCTGGTCGTAGATGCGCGCCACGTTGTCGGCCAGGTTGTAGGTCACCAGTGCCAGCGGCACAATGATCAACAGCACCAGCGACAGCGTCATGATGGCGGCGGCCAGATTGCGCCGCCCCTTCAGCCGCGCCAACAGGAATTGGTACAGCGGCCAGCTGGAGATGCTGACGCAGGCGGCGAACAGCATCGCCGCCAGGAACGGGCGCAGCACGTAGAAGCAGCCGATCAGCAAAAACAGGATGGCGGCCATGCGCACCACCGCCTCGAAACGTTTTTCCATGCCTTACAACCCTTCTGGTGGAGTCAATCGGCCGGCCGGCGCGGCGGCGTTCAGGACAGCAGTTGCTTGAGGTCGTGGACGATGGGCGCGGCGCCCTGGCCGTGGCGCACGAACAGGCGCAGCTTGCCGTTGCGGTCGAACACGTAGCTGCCGGCGGTGTGGTCGACGGTGTAACTGCCGGGCGTCTTGCCGGGCACCTTGGCGTAGAACACCTTGAATTCCTTGGCCACCTTGGCGGTGGCGGCGGCGTCGCCGTACAGGCCGAGGAAGCGTGTATCGAAAGCCGGCACGTATTCGGCCAGCAGGGCCTGGGTGTCGCGCTCCGGGTCGACGGTGACGAACGCCACCTGCACCTGCTCGGCCTGCGGGCCGAGGTCCTTCATCACGGCGGCCATCTCGGCCATCGTGGCCGGGCACACGTCCGGACACTGGGTGTAGCCGAAGAACACCACCACCAGCTTGCCCTTGAAGTCGGCCAGCGTGCGCGCCTTGCCGGTGTGGTCGGTCAGCGCGAAGTCCCTGGCGTAATCGAGGCCGGTCAGGTCGGTGTTCTTGAATGCCAGCTTGGGCGCCGACGCCTGCTGGCCGCAACCGGTCAGCGCCAAGGCCATGGCCAGGGCCAGCAGGGTCGAGCCGAGGATTTTTTTCATGTTTTAGAGTTTGATGTAGTGGTCGACCAGCAGGGCCGCGAACAGCAGCGACAGGTAGACGATCGAATAGGTGAACGCCTTGCGGGCGATCAGGTCGGTGTAGTGGCGGTAGATTTTCCACGAGTGGCGCAGGAACACGGCGTTCAGCAGCACCGCCGAGACCAGGTAGATCATGCCGCTCATGTGCACCGCGAACGGCAGCAGCGTGGTGGCGGCCAGCGCGATCGAGTACAGCCAGACGTGGAACTGGGTGAACGGCAGGCCGTGCGTCACCGGCAGCATCGGCAGGCCGGACTTGGCGTAGTCGTCGCGCCGGTACATCGCCAGCGCCCAGAAGTGCGGCGGGGTCCAGACGAAGATGATCAGCACCAGCAGCCAGGCTTGCATCGGCACGTCGTTGGCCACCGCGGCCCAGCCCAGCGCCGGCGGCATGGCGCCCGACAGGCCGCCGATGACGATGTTTTGCGGCGTCGCCGGTTTCAGTATCATGGTGTAGATGACGGCGTAGCCGACGAAGGTGACGAAGGTCAACCACATCGTCAGCGGGTTCACCAGCGCGTACAGGATCCACATGCCGGCGCCGCCGATGACGGCCGAGAACACCGCCGTCTGCGTCACCGAAATGTCGCCCATGGCCATCGGCCGACGCGCGGTGCGCGCCATGCGCGCGTCGATTTCGCGCTCGGCCAGGCAGTTGACGGCGAAGGCCGCGCCGGCCAGCAGCCAGATGCCGACGGTGGCGGCGACCACCACGCGCCAGGCGGGCAGCTCGTCGGTGGCCATGAACATGCCGATGACGGCGCAAAACACCGCCAGCTGGGTCACGCGCGGTTTGGTCAGCGCCCAGTACTGGGCGATGCGGTGGGTGGATTTATGGGTAGCGGTCTGGGTCGTCATTGGTGGTGTTTCACAGGCGAAAATTGCGTGGGTGCGGCGCTGGAGGCGGCTCGGCGCGCAATCTCAAGTTGCAGCTTGGCCCGGTAGTTTAACATGGTCAGCAGCAGCACCAGCAGCGCGGCGCCGCCGTTGTGCAGCACGGCGATGGCCAGCGGCCAGTCGAAGTAGATGGTGGCGATGCCGCTGCACGCCTGCAGCGCCAACACCGCGGCGATACCGCGCGCCAGCCGGTGCAGCGACGGGTGGCCCCAGGCGCGGTGGGCGGTGTAGCCTACGCCCAGCAGCAGCAGCAGCGCGAAGCTGCGGTGCACCCAGTGGATCGCCGTCAGCGCCGAAAACGGCAGGTAGTGGCCGGCGGCGGTCTTGCCCAGCTCGCGCCACAGCGTGAAGCCGTGCTCGAAGTCCATCGCCGGCACCAGCGCGCCGGCGCACAGCGGGAAGTCGGTGCAGGCCAGCGTCGCGTAGTTGGTGCTGACCCAGCCGCCCAGCGCGATCTGCACCAGCAGCAGCAGCGCCGAGAACAGCGCCAGCGCGCGGACGCGCCGCATCACCGGCAGCGGCCCGGTGCGCGGCGGCGGCGGCGCCAGCGCGCTGTCCTGGCGCGCGCCCAGCCACACCAGCATCGCCAGCAAGCCCATGCCCAGCAGCAGGTGGATGGTGACGATCAGCGGCTGCAGCTTCAAGGTCACGGTCCAGGCGCCGAACGCGCCCTGCACGCAGACGAAGACGAACAGCGCCGTCGGCAGCCACGGCGAGAATTCGGCGCGCCGGCTGGCGCGCCACTGGCGCCAGGCCTGCGCCATCAGCGCCACGATCAGCACGCCGATCGCCATCGCCAGGTAGCGGTGGATCATCTCGATCCAGGCCTTGGCCAGCGTCACCGGGCCGCTTGGCATCAAGGCCTCGGCGGCGCGGATCTCCTGGTGCGCCAGGAAGGGGTTGGCCAGGCCGTAGCAGCCGGGCCAGTCGGGACAGCCGAGGCCCGAATCGGTCAGGCGCGTGAAGGCGCCGAACATGATCAGGTCGAACGTCAGGAACACCGCGATCCACACCAGCTTGCGGTATTTGTGGGGGTCCGACGACGTCCACACCATCGCCAGCGGCAGCAGCGCGATCAGCAGGCCGGTGACGGCCAGTTGGGCCAGGGTCAGGTGCATGGTTTAGCCTATCGCGGACGCTTTGAGCAGCTTGCCGATGTCCTTCTTCACCTTGGACGGGTCGGCGTCCTTCGGGAAGCGCATCATCAGGTTGCCGAGCGGGTCGATCAGGTACATGTGTTCGGCCGCGTTGCCGCCCGCCTCCACCGGCAGCCAGGCCTTCAAGGCCGGCGCCTGCACGCGCAGCATGTGGGTGCCGTCGAACTCGCGCATGACGGTGGTGTCGAGCGGCTGCCCGTCGGTGACCAGCCAGACGCGCTCCAGACGCTCCATTTCCTTGCCCTGCATCAGGCGCAACTGGCGCATGGCGAACAACTGCTTCTTGCACGCCTGCTGGCAGTCGGACGGGCCGCTTTGCAGCATGATCCACTTGCCCTTGTAGGCTTCCAGGCCGGTCGGCTTGCCTTCCAGCGTGGTCGCGCCCAGCGCCGGGATCGGGTAGGCGCGCGGGTCGATCAGCGCGCCGTAGTTGGTGCGTCCGCTCGGCTTGATCACGTAATAGGTGACGTAGGAGGCGATCAGCGGGAAGGCGCACACGCCCAGCACCATCAGCAGCTTCCAGCGGCCGCGGTTTTGCTGCTGCTGGTCCACTTGCGGGGTAGTCGGTTTAGTTTGGTCCACGGCGAAATCCTGTAAAAACAAAAAATAAAAGGGCCATCAACGCCAGCGCGTACCACTGGAACGCGTAGCCGCGGTGTTTGTCGACGCCCAGCGCAGGCGCCGGCCAGTCGCGCACCAGCGCGTCGCCGGCCGCCGCCGCGCCGCTCTGCTCGATGATGAACGGCTGCAGGCGCAACCCGCTGGCCTTGACCAATTCGCCGATGTCAAGGTTTTGCACGATGGCGTCCGGGCGCAGCGGCGCGGCGGTTCCCAGTTGCATCACGTGGCCGGCGTTGAGCCTGGCGATGCCCTCGATGCTGACAACGCCGGCCGGCGTCGCGTAGACCGGCAGGCGGGCGCGGTCGGCGCTGTGGCGCGGCAGCCAGCCGCGCGCCACCAGCACGTGCTGGTCCGAGCCGGCGATTTTAAACGGCATTAACAGGTAAAAGCCGGCGCGGCCCTGGTAGGGCCGGTTGTCCAGGTACAGCGCCCAGCCCGGCACGAACTGGCCGCTGACGGCGACGCGGCGGAACTCGACCTGCGCCGGCGCCAACGGCCGCGGCCCCAGCGCCAGCGGCGCGGCGGCGTTGCCGGCGGCCAGCCTGGCCTGCAGCGCGGTTTTTTGCGCCGCGCGGCGGTCCTGCCACTGGCCCAGCGACACGCCCAGCGCCACCACCAGCAGCGTGGCGACGAAGGGAATCCACCTAAAACGGAAACGGATACGCATTACAATGGAGTCCTCATCAAAACCACCACCACCATCCATGAAAATCGTCGTCGCCATCGCCTTCATCCTGATCCTCGGCAGCCTCGGCTCGGCGCTGTTCTACCTGATGCGCGACAAGGGCAAAAGCAACCGCACGGTGCACGCGCTGGCCCTGCGCGTCGGCTTGTCGATCACGCTGTTCCTGCTGATCCTGCTCGGCTACAAGCTCGGCTACATCACCCCCACCGGCATCCACTGAACACCGGGGACAGACCACGATTTCCGGGAAATACTTTCCCGGAAATCGTGGTCTGTCCCCGGTATTGTTTGGGTTAACTGTTGCCATAACAACCAAACAAGCCGCCACGAAAAAAGCCGCACGCGGGGTCCCCAGCGTGCGGCTTTTCAACGAGGCGGTCGCCCGCCGCCGATTGCAAGCAGATTATAACCAATATACGACGACGTACAGGCCGAGCCAGACGACGTCGACGAAGTGCCAGTACCAGGCCGCGCCTTCGAAGCCGAAATGCTGCTCCGGCGTGAAGTGGCCCTTCATGACGCGGTACAGGATCACCGACAGCATGATCGCGCCCAGGGTCACGTGGAAGCCGTGGAAGCCGGTCAGCATGAAGAAGGTCGAACCGTAGATGCCCGAGGTCATTTTCAGGTTCAGCTCGCTGTAAGCGTGCATGTATTCGTACACCTGGAAGCCCATGAAGACGGCGCCCAGCAGCACGGTGGCGGCGAGGAACAGCGCGGTTTTGGCGCGCTGGCCTTCGCGCAGCGCGTGGTGCGAGATGGTCAGCGTAACGCCGGACAGCAGCAGCAGGGCGGTGTTGATGGTCGGGATGGGGAAAGGACCCATGGTGGTGAATTCCTGCACCACGCCGGCCGGGCCGGTGTTGCCCCAGTGGGCGGCGAAGTCCGGCCAGATGAATTTATGGTCCAGATCGCCCAACCACGGCATCGAAATGCTGCGGGCGTAGAACAGCGCGCCGAAGAAGGCGCCGAAGAACATCACTTCGGAGAAGATGAACCAGCTCATGCTCCAGCGGAAGGAGTAGTCGATGCGCTGGCTGTACAGGCCCTTTTCGGATTCGCCGATGGCGTCGCCGAACCAGAAGTACAGCACCGCGATGGCGCCGAACAGGCCGACGAACGTCAGGTACGGACCCCAGCCGGCGTCGTTGACCCACGCCGAGGCGCCGATCATCGTCAAGAGCAGGCTCAGGCCGGCCAGCATAGGCCACTTGGATGGGCCTGGCACGAAGTAGTACGGCGCGGCGGCGTGTGTTGAACTCATCTTCATCTCCTAAATCAATCTGTATTCGGTGAACTGCTAATTTTTTTTACTGATGTTTACAACACGACAAACTTGACGATGCCGATCAGGACGCCGACCAGGCAGGCCACCGCCAGCAAGCCGGCGATGACGATGTGGACCGGGTTCAACTTGGCCGCGTCGGCGTCGAAATCGCTTTTGCGGCGCAGGCCGGTGAACGACCACACCACCGCCTTCAGCGAATACAGGAAGGACGCCTGCTTCGGCCGGTTTTTCAACTCGCTCATGCCGCCATCCCCGTTGTCATGCTCACTGCGCCTGGCTCAGGCCGGCGATTTCAAAAAACGTGTACGACAGGGTGATGGTCTTCACGTCCTTCGGCAGCGCCGGGTCGATGAAGAACACCACCGGCATCTGGCGCGCCTCGTTCGGTTTCAACGTCTGCTGTTTAAAGCAGAAGCATTCGACCTTCTTGAAGTGCGGCGTCGCGCTTTGCGGCGCGTAGCTCGGTATCGCTTGCGCGTTGACCGTGCGCGCCTGGGTGTTGACCACTTCGTACATTACCGTCGCCAGTTCGCCCGGGTGCACCTTCATGCTGTTGACCACCGGGCGGAAGCGCCAGGGTCCCTGCGCGTTGCCGTCGAAATCGACGGTGACGGTGCGGCTCTTGTCGACCTGGGTGTTCTTGTCGTACTCGACCGTGCCGTCCGGTTGGGTCAGCACGTTCACGCCCAACACCTCGCAAATCTGTTTGTAGACCGGGATCAGCGCGTAGCCGAAGCCAAACATCAACACCGCGACGACCAGCAACTTGCCGAGCATCTTGCGGTTCAAGCCTTTGACTTCTTGCGCGTCGTCGCTCACGTCAGCTCAGCCAAATGTGCTTGACGAAGACGGAGAGGAAGAACACCAGCGCGATCGAGCCGATGATCAGGCCGGTCTTCAGGTTGTTCGGTTTTTTCTGGTCTGACATGGCAGTCTGCTTTTCGTTCAATCAAGTGCGGGCCGGATGACGCTCCGGCCCGTCAACGCCATTATTTTACCGTCGGCGGGGTTTCAAAGGTGTGGAACGGGGCCGGGCTAGGCACGGTCCATTCCAGGCCTTCGGCGCCGTCCCATGGCTTCGCTTCGGCTTTTTTGCCGCCGCGGATGGTCGGGATCACGACGAAGAACAGGAAGTACACCTGGCACAGGCCGAAGCCGAAGGCGCCGATGGTGGCCCACATGTTGAAGTCGGTGAACTGCGCCGGGTAGTCGGCGTAGCGGCGCGGCATGCCGGCCAGGCCCAGGAAGTGCATCGGGAAGAAGGTGATGTTGAAGGTCACCAGCGAAGCCCAGAAGTGCACCTTGCCGCGGAATTCGTTGTACATGTGGCCGGTCCATTTCGGCGACCAGTAGTAGAAACCGGCGAACAGGGCGAACAGCGAGCCGGCCACCAGCACGTAGTGGAAGTGCGCCACCACGTAGTAGGTGTCCTGCAGCTGGATGTCGATCGGCGTCACCGCCAGGATCAGGCCGGTGAAGCCGCCGATGGTGAACACGAAGATGAAGCCGACCGCGAACAGCATCGGGGTTTCAAACGACATCGAACCGCGCCACATCGTGGCGATCCAGTTGAACACTTTGACGCCGGTCGGCACCGCGATCAACATCGTCGCGTACATGAAGAACAGCTGGCTGGTCACCGGCATGCCGGTGGTAAACATGTGGTGGGCCCAGACGATGAACGACAGGATGGCGATCGACGCGGTGGCGTAGACCATCGAGGCGTAACCGAACAGCGCCTTGCGGGCGAAGGCCGGCAGGATCTGCGAGACGATGCCGAAAGCCGGCAAAATCATGATGTAGACTTCAGGATGGCCGAAGAACCAGAAAATGTGCTGGTACATGACCGGGTCGCCGCCGCCGGCGGCGTTGAAGAACGAGGTGCCGAAGTGGCGGTCGGTCAGGGTCATGGTGATGGCGCCCGCCAGTACCGGCATGACGGCGATCAGCAGGTAGGCGGTGATCAGCCAGGTCCAGCAGAACATCGGCATTTTCATCAAGGTCATGCCAGGGCAGCGCATGTTCAGGATGGTGACGATGATGTTGATCGAACCCATGATCGACGAGGCGCCCATCAGATGCATGGCGAAAATCGCCATGTCCATCCCCGGTCCCATTTGCGTCGACAGCGGCGCGTACAGCGTCCAGCCGGCGGCGGTGGCGCCGCCCGGCACCAGGAACGAGGTCGCCAGCAGGATCGCCGCCGGCGGCAGCAGCCAGAACGAGAAGTTATTCATGCGCGCGAACGCCATGTCGGAGGCGCCCACTTGCAGCGGGATCATCCAGTTGGCGTAGCCGACGAAGGCCGGCATGATGGCGCCGAACACCATCACCAGGCCGTGCATCGTGGTCAGCTGGTTGAAGAACTCCGGCTGGAAGAACTGCAGGCCCGGCTGGAACAACTCGCTGCGGATCAGCAGGGCGAGAACGCCGCCCGACATCAGCATGACGAAGGAGAACCACAGGTACAAGGTACCGATATCTTTATGGTTGGTTGCGAACAACCAGCGTTGCAGGCCGTGCGGGTGATCGTGGGCGTGATCGTGGCCGTGGTCGTGCGCGTGATCCACTGTGCTTGTGCTCATATGAAGCTCCTAATTACTTGCGTGCAGCCAGAACTTCGGCTGGTTGAACGATGTTTTCTTCGGCCTTGTTCGACCAGTTGTTGCGGGTGTAGGTGATCACCGCCGCAATGTCCGTATCCGACAACTGCTTCCATGCTGGCATTTCCGACGGGTAGGCGCCGCTCTTCTGGCCGTGCAACAGTACCTTGATCTGCTCGGCCTTCGGACCGTTCACCACTTTCGAGCCGTCCAGCGCGGCGAAGGCGCCCGGCAAACCCTTGCCGTTGGCCTGGTGGCAAACGATGCAATTGGTGGTGTAGACTTTTTCGCCCTTGGTTTTCAGCTCGTCGATGGTCCAGGTCTTGCTTGGATCGTCGGCCAGCGCGGCCATTTCTTTCTTCTTGCCGTCCACCCAGACTTTATAGTCTTCGGCCGAGACCACATTGACGACGATGGGCATGAACGCGTGTTCCTTGCCGCACAGTTCGGCGCAATTGCCGCGGAACTTGCCGACGTGGTCGGCCTTGAACCAGGTGTCGCGCACGAAGCCCGGAATGGCGTCTTGCTTGACGCCGAAGGCCGGCACCGACCAGGCGTGGATGACGTCGTTGGCGGTCAGGACGATGCGGATTTTCTTGTTAACCGGGACCACGACTTCGTTGTCGACTTCGATCAGGTAGTTGTCGCCGCGTTTTTCGCTCGGCTGCACGCCGGGCGAACCCACTTGCGCGCGCGGGGTCGACAGGTTCGACAGGAAGGCAATGCCCTCGCCTTCGCCCTTGAGGTAGTCGTAGCCCCATTTCCACTGCATGCCGGTGGCCTTGATGGTGATGTCGGCGTTCGAGGTGTCCTTCATGCCGACCACGGTGCGGGTCGCCGGCAGGGCCATGCCGATCACGATCAGGAACGGCACCACGGTCCAGGCGATTTCGACGGTGGTGCTTTCGTGGAAGGTGGCCGGCTTGTGGCCCAGCGATTTGCGGTGTTTGAAGATCGAGTAAAACATCACGCCGAACACGGCGACGAAGATCACCAGGCAGATGATCATCATCCAGGTGTGCAGATCGTAGATCTCGTGCGCGATTTGCGTCGCCGGTGGTTGCAGGTTCATTTCAAACGGAACTGGTCCGCCCGTGCCCGCATACTTGCCCGCCGCCGCGGCGGTATCGGCCGCCCACGCCGGGATGCCGGCCGCTGTCAACGACAGCCCGAGCATCAACGATTGAAGTCGCTTTGCATGTTTCATGTTTTCCCCAACCACCCAAAAATAAAAATATTTTTTTAAACGGCGCCGGGATTCGACCATCCGAACCGCCGTCGCTCCGCTAACTGCGCCACGGCCATGTTGCCGCCTTGCGCTAAACACCTACAGGCCCCATGCCGGCCCCGCGCGACAAAAAACACATCGCACGAAAAGTCCGGCTGGAACCTTGACATCGCCACCGGTGAACCTATATCACCCATGAACGCTGGCTTACCCTTGCCCGTTTGTCGCCCCGGCCGCCCGAGCTTTCGGGCCGCGTCCAGTGCTGACAAAATTAGTCAACGATTATAATCAAGAATTCCACACTTCATCAAGGGATAATCCACTCTGCGGGACCGCATTCGCCCCTTTCACACCCCTTTGCAACGATAGTAGAGCCGCCGCATCGGCCCAGTCCGGTTTATTTCGGTTTGCGCGGCAAATCGAAGCGGATAATTGCCTCGCCGGCCTGGGTCGTGCGCGGCGCCGGCCGGAACGCGTGGCCGTAAATAATCTCGAAACTCAGCCCCAGCGTGCCGTCCGGCCGGCGCAGCGCCCGCAGCGCCGCCAGCATGCGGTCCCAGGCCGCCCTGCCCATCAGGCCGCGGCGGCGCGTCTCCAGCGGATTGCCGCCCCAGGCGCGCACGTCGGCCAGCAAGGCGGCGGCGTTCGGGTAGGTGACGGTGATGGTTTCCATGTCCAGCACCGGCGTCGAAAAGCCGACCTCGACCAACATGTCGCCGAAGTCGTGCATGTCGACGAAGGGCAGCGCCGGCGCCGCCAGGCCCGCCGCGGCGAACGCCGCGCGCAGCTCCTTGAAGGTGTCCGGGCCGAAGCAGGAGAACATCAGCAAGCCGTCGTTGCGCAGCGCGCGGCGCCATTCGGCGAAGACGCGGTCGGGCAGCGGATGCCAGTGCAGCGCCAGGTTGGACCAGACCAGGTCGAGCGTGGCCGGCCCCAGCGGCAGCTGGGAGAAGTCGCCGCACAGCAGGTCGATGCCGGCCTTGGCCGGCAGCATCTTGCTGAGGAACTGGTTCAGCGCCGCCAGCTTGGTGGCCGGCGCCTTGGCCGCGCCGACCATCGCCGCGGCGGCGTCCAGGCCGAGGATCTGCGCCGCCGGGAAGTCCTTTTGCAGCAGCGCCAGGTCCAGGCCCGGCCCGCAGCCGGCGTCGAGTACGCGCCGCGGCGCGATCTTCACCAGCGTCAGGCGCTCGTGCATGCGCGCGGCGATCTCGCGGCGCAGGAAATCGGACGGCTGCACGCGCGCCGGCCGCGAAAACAGTTCACGCACGCGCACCGTGTCGATCGGCGCGCTCATTTTGGGCGGGGTCATAGTTGAATCGGATGAAGGTGAGATAATGCCGGCAGTGTACATGGAACGAGGCCAAGCGATGCGAGACCGTGCGCCGCTCGAATGGCGCGCGCTGGGGCCGGCCCTGCTGCGCGCGCTGCTGCCGGCCGCCTGCGCGCTGTGCGGCGGGCGCTGCGACGGCGCGCTGTGCGCGCCCTGCCAGGCGCAGTACCTGGGCCGGCGCCGGCCGCGCTGCCGGCAATGCGCCAATCCGCTGCCGCACGACTGCGGCGCCGACGGCGGCCCGTGCGGGCGCTGCCTGGCGCGCCCGCCGGCCTTCGACGCCACCGTGGTGGCGGCCGACTACGCCGCGCCGGTCGACCAGTTGCTGCTGCAGCTGAAATTCGGCGGCCGCCTGGCGCTGGCGCCGCTGTTTGCGCGACTGCTGCGCGACGCCGTGCTCGAACGCGGCGACGTCGCGCTGCCCGCCCTGCTCTGCCCGGTACCGCTGGGGCCGCGCCGGCTGGCCGAGCGCGGCTTCAACCAGGCGCTGGAAATCGCCCGGCCGCTGGCGCGCGCGCTCGGCGTCGCGCTGCACCCGGCGCTGGCGGCCAGGGTCCATGACACGCGGGCCCAGAGCCGGGTCGCGCCGCACGAGCGCGGCCTCAATATGCAACAGGCGTTCGCGCTGGCGCCGCACGCCGCCGCGCTGCTGCGCGGGCGCCACGTCGGCGTCGTCGACGACGTCATCACCAGCGGCCGCACGCTGGGCGAGCTGGCCGCCACGTTGAAACGCCACGGCGCCGCGCGCGTGACCAACCTGGTCTTCGCGCGCACGCCGCCGCACTAGTGTTTACTTAATAAGGAGAATGAATTGTTTCACGTCGTCTTGGTAGAACCCGAAATCCCGCCCAACACCGGCAACGTCATCCGCCTGTGCGCCAACACCGGCGCCCAGTTGCATCTGATCGAACCGCTCGGCTTCCCGCTCGACGACGCCAAGATGAAGCGCGCCGGCCTCGACTACCACGACTACGCCACCATGAAGGTGCACGCCAACTGGGACGCCTTCATCGCCGCCACGTCGCCGGACCCGGCGCGCATGTTCGCCATGACCACGCACGGCTCGTCGCCGTTCGGCCAGGCCGCGTTCCAGCCGGGCGACGTGTTCGTGTTCGGCTCCGAGACCAAGGGGCTGGACCCGGCGCTGCGCGCATCGTTCCCGCCCGGCCAGCGCATCCGCCTGCCGATGCGCCCGGACAACCGCAGCCTGAACCTGTCGAACACGGTGGCGGTGGTGGTGTTCGAGGCGTGGCGGCAGAACGGCTACGCCGGCGGCGCGTAAGGCGGCGTTTGCGGCGAAGCGCCGGGGCCGAGCCAATTGGCGCCTGGTAGGTCGGATCAGCGAAGCGTCATCCGACGTCAGGGCCGCCGTCGACGCCAGTCGGGTTGCGCCCCTTGGGCTAACCCGAGCTACACAAGCTGTCGGCGCATCTAGCCGCCGCGCACCTTGCTAAGCAGCTTGCTGGTGGAGCGGTCGTGCGCGAAGTCGATCGCCACCGCCTGGCCGCCGTAGGCCAGCACCGCCCGCCCTTCGGGGATCGCCGCCATGTCGTAGTCGCCGCCCTTGACGTAGATCTGCGGCCGGGTTTCCTGCACCACTTCGAGCGCGCTGTCCTCGGAAAACGGCACCACCAGACTGACCGATTCGAGCGCCGCCAGCACCGCCATGCGGTCCTCGCAGCCGTTCAGCGGCCGGTCGTCGCCCTTGCCCAGGCGCTTAACCGAGGCGTCGGTGTTGATCGCCACCACCAGCGAGGCGCCCAGCGCGCGCGCCTGCGCCAGGTAGGTCACGTGGCCGCGGTGCAATATGTCAAACACGCCGTTGGTGACGACGACCGGCTTGGGCAGCGCGGCGACGCGCTCCCGCAAATCGTTACGGCTGCAAATCTTGGTTTCGAATTCGGGCATGGCTCATCTAGGTTGGGGTGGGTGGGGCCGGCGCTTTGTTAATGGCCCGGTTCTTCCTTCTCGTCCTCGGCGTCGATCTGCATGCTGAACTGGTCGGCCGCGCCGGCCGCCGCGCCGCCCGGCTCCTTGCGGTCGCCGCGCAGCTTGATCTGCAGGCGCAGGCCGTTGGCCGAGTCGGCGTTGCGGATCGCCTCGTCGTAGCCGATATAGCCCTTATTATAGAGTTCATACAGCGCCTGGTCGAAGGTGCACATGCCCAGTTCGCGCGATTTATGCATAATTTCCTTGATCGCCTGGAAATTGCCCTTCAATACCATCTCGGCGATCGTCGGCGTGTTCAGCAAAATCTCGATGGCCGCCTTGCGGCCCTGGCCGTCCTCGGTGCGCACCAGGCGCTGCGAGACGATGGCGCGCAGGTTCGACGACAGGTCCATCAGCAACTGCCCGCGGCGCTCCTCGGGGAAGAAGTTGATGATGCGGTCCATGGTCTGGTTGGAGTTGTTCGCGTGCAAGGTGCCCAGGCACAGGTGGCCGGTCTCGGCGAAGGCGATGGCGTGCTCCATCGTCTCGGTGTCGCGGATCTCGCCGATCAGGATCACGTCCGGCGCCTGGCGCAGCGTGTTTTTCAGCGCGTTGTGCCACGACAGCGTGTCGACGCCGACCTCGCGGTGGGTGACCAGGCAACGCTTGTTCTTGTGCACGTACTCGACCGGGTCCTCGACGGTGATGATGTGGCCGGCCGAATTGGCGTTGCGGTAGTCGATCATCGCCGCCAGCGTGGTCGACTTGCCCGAGCCGGTGCCGCCGACGACCAGCACCAGGCCGCGCTTGGTCATGATGACGTCCTTGAGTACCTCGGGCAGCTCGAGCTTCTCGAAATTCGGTATTTCCGAGGCGATGGTGCGCACCACCATCGCGACGTTTTGTTGCTGTACGTAGACATTGACGCGGAAACGGCAGACCTCGGGCAGCGAAATGGCGAAATTGCACTCCATTTCCTGCTCGAACTCGCGCTTTTGCTTGTCGTTCATGATGGCCAGCGCCAGCGCCCGCGTCACCTCGCCGCTCAGGCGCTGCTGGCTCAGCGGCTTCATCGCGCCCTGCGACTTGATACTGGGCGGGAAATCGGCGGAAATGAACAAGTCCGAGCCGCCCATGTGGTGCATCACCTTGAGCAGCTTGTGGATGTAGGCCAGCGCCTCTTCGGGGCCAAACGTGGATGACATGCGCGCCTTTCCGCGAGGGGGCAATGGGGATGCCGGCCGCCGCCGCCCCTCGGTCCGGCCGGCGTCCTATTCCGCTACAATACCCTTTCTTCGCCGCATTTTGGCGTTTTCGGCGCCGCTGAAAGCTTGCTTTCAATCGTTGCGCTACGGCCCAGCCTGTGCTTCAATAACTTTATGACACTAACCGAACTCAAATACATTGTTGCTGTCGCGCGCGCGAAACACTTTGGCCACGCCGCCGAAGCCTGTTTCGTTGCGCAGCCGACGCTGTCGGTCGCCATCAAGAAGCTGGAGGACGAACTCGGCGTGGTGTTGTTCGAGCGCGGCGGCGCCGAAATCTCGGTCACGCCGCTGGGCGCGCAAATCATCGCCCAGGCCGAACGGGTGCTGGAGCAGACCGCCGCCATCAAGGAGCTGGCGAAACAAAACAAGGACCCGCTGGCCGGACCGCTGCGCCTGGGCGTGATCTACACGATCGGGCCGTCGCTGCTGCCGCCGCTGGTGACGGCGATGATCGCCAAGGTGCCGCAAATGCCCCTGATCCTGCAGGAAAACTTCACCGTGCGCCTGCTGGAACTGCTGCGCCAGGGCGAGCTGGACGTGGCCGTCATGGCCCTGCCGCTGCCCGAACACGGCATGTCGATACTGCCGATGTACGACGAACCCTTTGTCGTGGCGATGCCGAAAAGCCATGACTGGGCCGCCCGCCACAGCATTCCGGCCGAGGACCTGAAGGCGGAAAACATGCTACTGCTGGGCAACGGCCACTGCTTCCGCGACCAGGTGCTGGAAGTGTGCCCGGAAATGGCGCGCTTCGCCACGCCCGGCAACGGCATGCAGCGCACCTTCGAAGGCTCTTCGCTGGAAACCATCCGCCACATGGTCGCCAGCGGCATTGGCTTGACCGTGCTGCCGCGCGCCTCGGTGCCGGACATGGACACGCGCGACGGCCTGCTGCAATTCCGCCCGTTCGACAGCCCGGCGCCGTCGCGCCGCGTGGTCATCGTCTGGCGCAAAAGCTTCACCCGCAAAGCCGCCATCGACGCGCTGTGCGACGCCGTCGCCGCCTGCCACCTGCCGGGCGTGACGCACCTGAACGGCGCCGCCAAATAACGCAAGCGATTTGCGATAATGCCGCCATGCCTCGAATTGACCGACCACATGAAGAATAAACTGGCGCTGTATTTCCGCCTGATCCGGCTCGACAAACCCATCGGCACGGTGTTGCTGCTGTGGCCGACGCTGTGCGCGCTGTGGCTGGCCGCCGCCGGCGCGCCGGACTGGCGCCTGCTGCTGATTTTCACGCTGGGCACCTTCCTGATGCGCTCGGCCGGCTGCGCCGTCAACGACTATGCCGACCAGGATATCGACAGGCACGTCAAGCGCACCGCCGAACGCCCCCTCACCAGCGGGCGCATCAGCGGCAAGGAGGCGCTGGCCGTGGCCGCCGTGCTGGCCCTGCTGGCGTTCGCGCTGATCCTGCCGCTCAACGCGCTGACCAAGCAATTGTCGGTGGCCGCCGTCGTCATCGCCGCTACCTATCCGTATTTCAAGCGCTTCTTTGCGCTTCCGCAAGCCTACCTCGGCATCGCCTTCGGCTTCGGCATCCCGATGGCCTTCGCCGCCGTGCAAAACGCGGTGCCGTCCGTGGCCTGGTTGTTATTGCTGGGCAACGTGTTTTGGGCCGTCGCCTACGACACCGAGTACGCGATGGTCGACCGCGACGACGACTTGAAGATCGGCATCAAAACCTCGGCCATCACCTTCGGCCGCTACGACGTCGCCGCCGTCATGGCCTGCTACCTGGCCGCCGGGCTGATTTGGCTGGCCTGCGGCTGGCAGCTCGGCCTGCGCGGCTGGTACCTCGCCGGCCTGGCGCTGGCGGCCGGCTGCGCGCTCTACCACTACACCCTGATCCGCGGGCGCGAACGGATGCCCTGCTTCGCCGCCTTCCGCCACAACAACTGGCTCGGCGCGGCCGTGTTCGCCGGGGTCGCGCTCGACTACGCGTTCCGCCCCTAGCGCGGACGTAAAAAAACGCCCCTCGGGGCGTTTTTTGCCGGCGCAGCTGGCGCCCGCCGCAACGACGGCTTAACCCCAAAGCGCGCAAATCCGCTCCCAACGATCGCAGGCGCCGGGAACGCCGTCCGCGCACTCGCTTAACAGGTCGCCGCAATAGGTATCGCTAGGCCGGGCCGTCGCGCTACCGCTAAAGGCGGCGGCGAAACCGACAGAGACGAAAAACACGAACACAGCTTTTTTGACAGAGATCATTGGTATTCCTTGGAAGTGAATGAATCGACGAAAAACCTCGGTGGTGCGGCAGAGTGAATTCTTGATTAAGCATGCAATATTCGAATAATTGGTTTTGCCGCGGGCTAGATCGTTTGGCAGACCCGCGTCCAGTGCAGGCAGGCGGCGCTATTGCCCTCGATGCAATCGCCCATCAGTTGCTCGCAGTATTCGAAGTCACGGGCCTGTGCGATACCGCCGGCGAAACCGAGGGCGACGAAAAACACAAGCATTGCTTTTTTAACAGAGATCACGATTGTTCCCTTTGCTTGAACGAAGACGATAAAAAAACCAGGTGCAGACCTAAAATTTTAGCATTGAATAAATATTTATAATTCGAAAAAGTAATATAAATATAATATTTCAAGATAGGCAGGGCGCAGCGAAGAAAAAATCGCCGACGCGCTCGTTCACGTCGCCTCGGACGGAAATTGCAACAATCCGCGCATTTTCCGGCAGCGCGGCGAACCGGGCCTCGCTGTACAATTTCAGACGGCGCGCGGCACCCGGTCCGCGCGATTGAGATGGCGCAAAGCGCCGGTTTTTCCGGTCCCTACACTGATCTTTCCCTGTCCTTTTTCTTCGATGAGGTAATACATGAATTCAACCCAAACCAGCAATGGCGGCGACAGCGGCGCCGACCTGAATGCGCACGCCGGCGCCGGCGACGCCCGTGAAAAGCTCATGAGCGACATGAAAAACGTCATCCATGACGCCGAGGACTGGCTCAGCAAAACGGGAACGCGCAGTGGCGAAGAAATCAACGCCGTCAAGGAACGCTTCGAGCACACACTGCAAACGGCGAAGACCGACCTGATGAAGCTGGAGGCGAGCATGATGGCCAAGGCCAAGCTGGCGGCCCAGGCCACCGACACCTATGTCAACGACAATCCGTGGAAATCGGTGGGTGTGGGCGCGGCGGTCGGTATCTTGTTCGGTTTGCTGGTTGCGCGCCGCTAACACCGGCAAGCGCCTCTCGGCCTAAACAAAAGGTATTCCATGGCAATCGGACACACATTGGGCAGGATGGCGGCCACGCTGGTGGCGATTGTGCAGACGCGGCTGGAACTGGCGGCGGTGGAAATGGAAGAGGAGTCGCTACGCTTCCTCGGCTACCTGGCGCTGGCGCTGCTGGCGATGCTGTGCCTGGCCATAGCCATCGTGCTGGCGGCCTTCCTCGTCATCGTCCTGTTCTGGGACACGCACCGGATCGCCGCCATCGTCGGCGCCGCCGGCGGCTTCGCCGCGCTGGGTCTGATCATCGGCATGGGCGTGCGCGCCAGCTTCCGCCACAAACCGAAACTGCTGTCGTTTACGCTGGCCGAGTTGCACAAGGACGTGGCGAGCATGAAAAGCCTGGGGGAGGCCCGGTGAGCGGCCGGCTGTTGGCCAGGCGCGACGCGCTGATCGGCAAATGCGATCGGCAGCGCCAAACCTTGGCGGTCGAAGCGAGAAACCTGCTGGCGCCGCTGGACCGCGACCACCTGCGCGCGACCCTGGGCGCGCGCCTGAAAATACCGCTGATCCTCGGTGGCGCCGCGCTGGGCTTGCTGGCGACGCGCCCGAAACGCATCCTGCCGATGCTGATGACCGGCGCCGCGCTGTGGAAAAGCGCCCGCGGCGCGCTGCCGCTGGTGCAGCGCATCGCCAGCCGCTTCACGCGATAGCCCCAACAAACCACGGCTGGCTCAGGCAACCCCGCCCAGCTCCTCGCCCATTTCCTTGCCGCGCTGCGCGGCCGCCCTCACCGCCGCCTTGATCGCCGCCTTGACGCCGCTGTCCTCCATGCTGGTCAACGCCGCGTAGGTGGTGCCGCCCTTGGACGTGACGCGCTCGCGCAGCAAGGCCACCGGCTCGCCCGACTGGGCCGCCAGTTGCGCAGCGCCAACGAAGGTCGCCAGCGCCAGCTGCGTGCCCTGCTGCGCCGTCAGGCCCAGCTCGGCCGCCGCTTCCTGCATCGCCTCGATGAAGTAAAACACATAGGCCGGGCCGCTGCCCGACACCGCCGTGACCGGGTCGATCAAGGCTTCGTCGTCCAGCCACACGGTGGCGCCGACCGCCTTCATGATGGCGTCGGCCGCGTCCTTTTGCGCGGCGTCCACGCCGGCGCTGGCGACCATGCCGGTGATGCCCAGGCCGATCAGCGCCGGCGTGTTCGGCATGCAGCGCACGATGGCGGCGTAGCCGCCCAGCCAGCGCGACAGGTCGGCGCCGCGGATGCCGGCGGCGATCGACAGGATCAGCGCTCGCTTGGCGCCGCCCAAAAACGGCAGCAGCTGCGCCGCCACTTCGCGCATGCTTTGCGGCTTGACCGCCAGCACGACGACGTCGCAGGCGCCCAGCGCCGCGTCCGCCGCCGGCGCGGTGGTGACGCCGAACTGGCCGCTCAGCCTGGCCAGCGAGGCGGCGTTCGGGTCGACCACGTGGATGTTGCCGCCCGCGGTCAGCTTGCCGGCCAGGCCGGCGATCAGCGCCGCCGCCATATTGCCGCCGCCGATAAAGGCGATTTTCAATTCAGTGTTGCCTGTGTTCATGTTCCGTCTCCGTTGCTGTGTATGGTTAAGAGTAATCTCGCGAGCCAAAGATGGCGCTGCCCACACGCACGATGGTGGCGCCCTCGACGACCGCGGCGCGCATATCGGCCGACATGCCCATCGACAAGGTGTCGAGCGCCAGCCCGTCGCCGCGCAACTGCTCGTACAGCAGGCGCAACTGGCGGAACGCGGCGCGTTGCCGCTCGAACTCGGCGGCCGGCTCGGGTATCGCCATCAAGCCGCGCAGACGCAGGTTCGGCAACGCGGCGACCTGCTGCGCCAGCGCGCGCAATTGCCCGGGCGCGACGCCGCTCTTGCTGGCCTCGCCGCTGATGTTCACTTGCAGGCAAATATTCAGCGGCGCCAGTCCGGTCGGGCGTTGCTGCGACAGGCGCTGGGCGATTTTTTCGCGCTCGACCGTGTGGACCCAGTCGAAATGCTCGGCGATCGGCCGCGTCTTGTTGCTCTGGATCGGGCCGATGAAATGCCACTCCAGCTTGGCCCGCGGCACGGCGGCGGCGACGGCGGCGATCTTGTCGATCGCTTCCTGCAGATAATTTTCGCCGAACGCGCATTGGCCGGCGCGCACCGCCTCGACCACCGCGTCGGCGCCGAAGGTCTTCGAGACGGCCAACAGGGCGACGCCTTCCGGCGCGCGGCGCGCCTCTCGAACGGCGGCAACGATACTATGATGGACTGCTTGCAAGTTCTGCTCGATTGTGGACATAATCATTTTGCGGGGTAATGTAAAGCAATACCGGTGAACAGGACCGGGCCTTGCGCCCCTTCACTGCAGGCACAGGGATTATAAATGGACATTTCCGAACTACTCGCATTCTCCGTCAAGAACAAAGCCTCCGACTTGCACCTGTCGGCCGGCCTGCCGCCGATGATACGGGTGCACGGCGACGTGCGCCGCATCAATCTGCCGCCGCTGGAGCACAAGGACGTCCACGGCATGATTTATGACATCATGAACGACGGCCAGCGCAAGGCCTACGAGGAAATGCTCGAATGCGACTTTTCCTTCGCCATTCCCGGCCTGGCGCGCTTCCGCGTCAACGCCTTCAACCAGGAGCGCGGCGCCTCGGCGGTGCTGCGCACGATCCCGTCCAAGATCATGAGCCTGGAAGAACTCAATTGCCCGCGCATCTTCACCGACTTGGCGCTGAAGCCGCGCGGCCTGGTGCTGGTGACGGGGCCGACCGGCTCGGGCAAGTCGACCACGCTGGCGGCGATGGTGAACCACGTCAACGAAACCGAGTACGGCCACATCCTGACGATCGAAGACCCGATCGAGTTCGTGCACGAGTCGAAAAAATGCCTGATCAACCAGCGCGAAGTGGGACCGCACACGCTCTCGTTCAACAACGCGCTGCGCTCGGCGCTGCGGGAAGACCCCGACGTGATCCTGGTCGGCGAGCTGCGCGACCTGGAAACCATCCGCCTGGCGCTGTCGGCCGCCGAAACCGGCCACTTGGTGTTCGGCACCCTGCACACCTCGTCGGCCGCCAAGACCATCGACCGCATCGTCGACGTGTTCCCGGCCGATGAAAAGGAAATGGTCCGGGCCATGCTGTCGGAGTCGCTGCAGGCGGTGATTTCACAGACGCTGCTCAAGACCAAGGACGGCAGCGGCCGCGTCGCCGCGCATGAAATCATGATCGCCACGCCGGCCATCCGCAACCTGATCCGCGAAGCCAAGATCGCCCAGATGTATTCGGCGATCCAGACCGGCAGCAACGTCGGCATGCAGACGCTGGACCAGACCCTGACCGACCTGGTGCGACGCAACGTGATCTCGGCCGCGGCCGCGCGCTCGGCGGCCAAAACGCCGGACAATTTCCCGGGTTAATCATCAAGGACCACACCATGGAACGCGACCAAGCTTCAAAATTCATGTTCGACTTGCTGCGCCTGATGGTCAGCAAGCACGGTTCCGATTTGTTCATCACGGCCGGCTTTCCGCCCGCCATCAAGATCGACGGCAAGCTGACGCCGGTGTCGACCCAGGTACTGACGGCGGCCCACACCACCGACCTGGCGCGCTCGATCATGAACGACAAGCAAACCGCGTCGTTCGAGCTGAGCAAGGAGGCCAACTTCGCCATCAGCCCGGGCGACCTGGGCCGCTTCCGCGTGTCCGCCTTCGTGCAGATGAGCTGCGTCGGCATGGTCTTGCGCACCATTACCACCGAGATCCCCAAGCTCGAAGCGCTCGGCCTGCCGGCGGTGCTGCAGGAAGTCGTCATGAGCAAGCGCGGCCTGGTTATCATGGTCGGCGCCACCGGCTCGGGCAAGTCGACCACGCTGGCGGCGATGGTCGGCTACCGCAACGAGAACAGCTACGGCCACATCATCACGATCGAGGACCCGGTCGAGTACGTGCATCCGCACAAGAATTGCATCGTTACCCAGCGCGAGGTCGGCGTCGACACCGACGACTGGGCCACTGCGCTGAAAAACACGCTGCGCCAGGCGCCGGACGTCATCCAAATCGGCGAAATCCGCGACCGCGAAACCATGGACCACGCCATCGCCTTCGCCGAGACCGGCCACCTGTGCCTGGCCACGCTGCACGCCAACAGCGCCAACCAGGCGCTCGACCGCATCATCAATTTTTTCCCCGAGGAACGCCGCCAGCAATTGCTGATGGACCTGTCGCTGAACCTGAAGGGCATGATCTCGCAGCGCCTGATTCCGCTCAAGGAAAGCAAGGGCCGCTGCGTGGCCATCGAAATCCTGTTAAATTCACCCTTGATCTCGGACCTGATCTTCAAGGGCCAGGTGCACGAGATCAAGGAGCTGATGAAAAAATCGCGCGAACTGGGCATGCAGACTTTCGACCAGTCGCTGTTCGACCTGTTCGAGGACGACAAGATCAGTTATGAAGACGCCTTGCGCAACGCCGACTCGGTCAACGATTTGCGCCTGTCGATCAAGCTGCAAGGCAAAGCCGCCCAAACCCGCGACCTGTCGGCGGGAACGGAACACCTGGGAATTATCTGATGACGACTGCGAACACCATGTTGGACCTCAGCGCCGACAGCCTGGCCGGCGCGCCGGTGGCATTGAACCAGTACAAGGGCAAAGTCCTGCTGATCGTCAACACCGCCAGCAAATGCGGCTTCACGCCGCAGTACAAGGGGCTGGAGGAAGTCTACCAGCAGTTCAAGGACCGGGGCGCGGTGGTGCTGGGCTTTCCCTGCAACCAGTTCGGTGCGCAGGAGCCGGGCAGCGCCGCCGACATCGGCAGCTTTTGCGAAAAGAACTTCGGCGTCACCTTCCCGCTGTTCGCCAAGATCGACGTCAACGGCGCCGCCACCCACCCGCTGTTCGCCCAGCTGAAGAAACAGGCGCCCGGCCTGCTCGGCACCGAGGCGATCAAATGGAACTTCACCAAGTTCCTGGTACGCAAGGACGGCACCGTCTACCAGCGCTACGCGCCCACCACCGCCCCGGCCGAGCTGGTGGCCGACATTGAAAAACTGTTGGCGCAGTAAAGCAGCAGTCGGCGGCGTATTTTTTTGCAATCGTTTGCAGTTCGGCACGCCTTTCACCCGCCTTTTCGGTGATAATGCTGGCAGATTTAGCGTGCCGAACCGGACCAGACAACGATGCCAGTATTGCGGAAAATCATAGAGGCATGGATGCGGATGGGAATCTATTCCCGCCTGTTCACCCCCATCTTCTTCCTCATCGTCGCCGTCTCGGCGGTGCGCTACAAACTGCTGATCGACGCCGAAACGGCCAGCGTCAGCGCGCGCTACCGCGCCGAGGCGCAGCAAATCGGCAAATACCTCGCCGCCACGCTGGTGCCGATCGCCGGCGAACGCGACGCCGCCGCCTTCCGTGCCATCCTCACCAGCGCGCTGCCGCTGAACGGCGACATCGCCAGCATCGGCTGGGACGGCCCGCGCCAGCACCTTGACATCCACAACCCGACCGCGCCGCGCCCGCTCTACCCGGACTGGTTCGGCGCGCTGACCGGCCTGGGCGAACTGCGCACCAGCTTCCCGGTCGCGCTGCAGCCGGGCGGCAGCGGCACGCTGTCGCTGCGCTTCGCGCCGACGCTGCCGGTCAACCGCATCTGGGACGCCCTGCTCAAGCAGGCCGGCATCAGCGCCATCAGCATCTTGCTGATTTATTTGCTGCTGGGCCTGATCCTGGCCGCCAACCGCCACATGCTCAGGCAACTGGCGCTGGCCGCCGAGCGCTTCCAGCACGGCGACTACAGCGCGCGCATGGACGTCGGCGGCACGCCCGAGTCGCGCGCGCTGGCCGGCACCTTCAATAACATGGCCGCGCAGGTGCAGACCCTGGTGAACTCGCTGCGCGCCAGCGAAACCAGCCTGGGCGACCAATTGGCGCAAACGGTGCAGATGCAAAGCGCGCTGCAACAAATGTCGTGGCAGAACTACCACGACGTGCTGACCGGGCTGCCGAACCGCACCGCGCTGGCGGCGCGCTTCGAACAGGAGCTATTCCTGGCGCGCGAGCGCCAGCACCTGCTGGCGGTGTGCCTCATCGACCTCGACCATTTCAAAGGCGTCAACGACCGCTTCGGCGCCGAGTCCGGCGACGACATCCTCAAGCAGGTGGCGGCGCGGCTGCACGTCTTCGCCGGCCAGCAACACTATGCGGCGCGCCTGGCCGGCGACGAATTCGTCCTGCTGCTGGCCGGCCAGAGCGAGCTCGACGCGGTCGAACGCGGCGTCGCCCAGTTGCTGCGGGAGCTGGCCCAGCCCTACCAGTGCGACGGCCAGACGCTGACGCTGTCGCTGAGCGCCGGCGTCGCCGTCGACGCCGGGCGCGAAAGCAGCACCGAGACGCTGCTGCGCCACGCCGACCACGCCGTCTACCAGGCCAAGCTGAGCGGGCGCAACCGCTACCACTTCTTCGACGCCGGCCTCGACGAGGAGGTGCGCACCCACCACAACCAGCGCACCGAGATCCGCCAGGCGCTGCTGGCCGGCGAATTCCGCCTGTACCACCAGCCGAAGGTGAACATGCGCGCCGGCACCGTGGTCGGCATGGAGGCGCTGCTGCGCTGGCAGCACCCGCGCCGCGGCGTGCTGGCGCCGGTGCAATTCCTGCCGATGGTCGAGCACACCGACCTGATCATCGACATCGGCGAATGGGTGCTGCGCCAGGCGCTGTGGCAAATGCAGCGCTGGACCGCGGCCGGGCGCCACTGGGTGGTCAGCGTCAACATCGCCGCGCGCCACTTCCAGCAGCCCGACTTCGTCTCGCGCCTGAACGCCATCCTGGCCGAATTCCCCGGCGTGCGCGCCAGCATGCTCGAACTGGAGATCCTCGAATCGTCGGCGCTCGACGACATCGAACACGTGCGCCGCGTGATGACCGCCTGCCAGGCGCTCGGCATCACCTTCGCGCTGGACGACTTCGGCACCGGCTATTCGTCGATGTCCTACCTGAAGCGGCTGCCGGCCAACATCCTGAAAATCGACCAAAGCTTCGTGCGCAACATGCTCTCCGACCAGGACGACCTGCACCTGGTGAGCGCCGTCATCGGCTTGGCGAAATCGTTCAACCTGGCGGTGATCGCCGAGGGCGTCGAAACGGTGGCGCACGGCACCCGTCTGATGGCGTTGGGCTGCGACCTGGCGCAGGGCCACGGCATCGCCCGGCCGATGCCGGCCGACGCCGTGCTGAAGTGGGCGGCCGGGTTCGCGCCGGCGCCGGCGTGGCGCGCCGTGGCCGGGCGCAACGCCGCGTAAGCTCAAAAACAGCGGCGCCTCAAACGGCCGGCGCCGCCAGCGCGTCGTCGATCAACTCGATCCAATGCTTGACCGGCGTCTCGGTGCCCGACTGCAAATGCACCTGGCAGCCGACGTTGGCCGAAACGATCAGCCCGGCCTCGGTGTCGGCCAGAGCGGCCAGCTTGCGGTCGCGCAGCTGCAACGCCAGCTCCGGCTGCAAGATCGAATAGGTGCCGGCCGAGCCGCAGCACAAATGGCTGTCGCCGCACAGCCGCACGTCGACCCCGGCGGCGCGCAGCAGGCCTTCAACCTTGCCGCGGATCTGCTGGCCGTGCTGCAGGGTGCAAGGCGGATGGTAAGCCACCCGTTGCGCGGCCTTGCCGGCGCCGCCGCCGGCCAGCTTGCCGGCCAGCTCCGCCTGGAACTGCGGCAGCACCTCGCTCAAGTCGCGCGTCAGCGCGGCGATGCGTTGCGCCTTGGCGGCGTAGGCCTGGTCGTGCGCCAGCAAATGGCCGTAATCCTTCACCATCACGCCGCAACCGGACGCCGTCATGACGATCGCCTCGACCGCGTCGGCGCCGGCCACATACGGCCACCAGGCGTCGATATTGCGGCGCACGTCGTCCAGCGCCGCCTCCTGCTCGTTCAAATGGTGCCGCAGCGCGCCGCAGCAGCCGGCCTTGCGCGCCACCAGCAGTTGCACCCCGAGCGCGTCGAACACGCGCGCGGCGGCGGCGTTGATGTTCGGCGCCAACGCCGGCTGGGCGCAGCCGGCCAGCACCAGCATCTTGCGCGCGTGCGTGCGCGTTGGCCAGCGCCCGGCGAAGGCGAGGCGCGGCAGCTTGTCCTGCATCGGCTTCGACAGCACCGGCTTGACCAACTGCCCGGCCCGCAGCGCCGCCGTAAACAACCACCGGCGCGGCAAGCCCTGCTTGAGCACGAAACGCATCGCCCGTTCGGCCAGCGGGCGCTGCACGCGCTGCTCGACAACCTTGCGGCCGATGTCGAGCAGGCGCCCGTACCGCACCCCGGACGGACAGGTCGTTTCGCAGTTGCGGCAAGTCAGGCAGCGGTCCAGATGGGTCTGGGTCTTGACCGTCACCGGCTCGCCCTCGAGCACCTGCTTGATCAAGTAAATGCGCCCGCGCGGGCCGTCCAACTCGTCGCCCAGCAACTGGTAGGTCGGGCAGGTCGCGGTGCAAAAACCACAGTGGACGCAGGCGCGCAGAATCGCTTCGGCCTCGGCGCCCTCGCGGGTGTGTTTGATAAAATCGGCGAGATTGGTTTGCATGGTCGGCTAACTTAACAGATCCGGCTGAACGGATACGGCGGGGTACATCCGCCCCGGATTGAACACCCCGGCCGGGTCGAACGCCAGCTTCAGGCGCTGGTGGATGCCGGCCACGGCCGGCGCCAAGGGATGAAACACGCCGACACCCTTGTCGCCGCCGCGAAACAGCACGGCGTGGCCACCGGCCGCCGCCACGCTGCCGCGGATGCCGGCGGCGGTGGCGGCGTCGCCGCCGGCCTTCAGCCAGCGCTGCGCGCCGCCCCACTCGACCAGGTGCTCGCCCTTCAAAATAATGGCGCTGGCGGCCGGCGGCAGCGACAGGCGCCACAGCGGGCCGGCGTCGGCGAAAAAGGCGTGGGTCTGCTCGCGCAGGCTGGCCCAGAACGCCGCCGCGTCGGCCAACTCCTCGCCGCCCAGCTCGCGCCGCGCCGCCGCCACCGCCGCGTCGGCGCCGGACAGGCGCACGCTCAGCGCGCCGTCGTGCCAGCAACTGGCCGAGATCGGCAGCGGCCGGCCGGCCCATTCGTTGAGCATGCGCAGCGCCGCGATTTCATCGGCTTCAAAGCGCAGGCTGGCCACGCACAAGGGCAGCGGCAGCACCTTCAGCGATACCTGCAAAATCAGCCCCAGCGTGCCGAGCGATCCGGCTAACAGACGCGACACGTCGTAACCGGCGACGTTTTTCATCACCTGCCCGCCGAAGGTCAGCACCTCGCCCTTGCCGTCCATCAGCACCGCGCCCAGCATGAAGTCGCGCACCGCGCCGGCGCTGGCGCGGCGCGGCCCCGACAGCGCGCTGGCGACGACGCCGCCGATGGTCGCGCCCGGCCCGAAATGCGGCGGCTCGAACGCCAGCATCTGCCGTTTCTCCGCCAGCGCCGCCTCGATCTCGGCCAGCGGCGTGCCGCAGCGCGCCGTGATCACCAGCTCGGTCGGCTCGTAGTCGACAATGCCGGCGTAGGCGCGCGTGTCGAGCAGTTCGCCGGCCGGCGCCTGGCCGTACCAATCCTTGGTGCCGCCGCCGCGCAGGCGCAGCGCGGTGCCGGCGGCGCCCGCCGCCAGGATGCGCGCCCTGAATTGTTCGATCATCTCTTGCACACTCGCTCCAAATCTTAAAAACGCGGCAAATGCGCGAACTTCAACTGACCGCCGGCCACATGCATCTTGCCGAATTCGGCGCAGCGGTTCAGGGTCGGAATCGCCTTGTCCGGATTCAGCAGGTAGGCCGGGTCGAAGGCGCGCTTGAGCGCCGTGAACGCGGTGATTTCCTGCGCCGTGAACTGGACGCACATCGAATTGATCTTTTCCATGCCGACGCCGTGCTCGCCGGTGATGGTGCCGCCGACCTCGACGCACAGCGCCAGGATCTCGGCGCCGAAGGCCTCGGCGCGCGCAAACTCGTCGGGCTGGTTGGCGTCGAACAGGATCAAGGGATGCAGGTTGCCGTCGCCGGCGTGGAACACGTTGGCGCAGCGCAGGCCGTACTTCACCTCCATCTGGGCGATGCCGGTGAGCACCTGCGCCAGCCGCTTGCGCGGAATGGTGCCGTCCATGCAATAGTAATCGGGTGAAATGCGGCCGGCCGCCGGGAAGGCGTTCTTGCGCCCGGACCAGAACTTCAAGCGCTCGGCCTCCGAGCCGGACACCGAGATGGCGCTGGCGCCGGCGCCGCGCAGCACCGCCGTCATGCGCGCGATCTCCTCCTCCACCTCCTCGTGCGTGCCGTCGGCCTCGCACAGCAGGATGGCGGCGGCGTCGAGGTCGTAGCCGGCCTTGACGAAGGGCTCGACCATGCGCGCGCTGGTCTGGTCCATCATCTCCAACCCGGCCGGGATGATGCCGGCGGCGATCACGTCGGCCACCGCGTTGCCGCCGGTGACGATGTCGCCGAACGAGGCCATGATCACGCGCGCCGTCGCCGGCTTGGGGATCAGCTTGACAGTGACCTCGGTGACGATGCCGAGCATGCCTTCGGAGCCGATAAACACCGCCAACAGGTCCAGGCCGGGCGCGTCGAGCGACTCGCCGCCCAGCACCACCACCTCGCCGTCCATCGTTACCATGCGCACGCGCAACACGTTGTGCACGGTCAGGCCATACTTGAGGCAATGCACGCCGCCGGAATTCTCGGCGACGTTTCCGCCGATGGTGCAGGCGATCTGCGACGACGGGTCGGGCGCGTAGTACAGGCCGTGCGGCGCGGCGGCGTCGGAAATGGCCAGGTTGCGCACGCCCGGCTGCACCACCGCCGTGCGCGCGTAGGCGTCGACGCGCAGGATGTGGTTCAGGCGCGCGGTCGACAGCACCACGCCGTCGGCGATCGGCAGCGCGCCGCCTGACAGGCCGGTGCCGGCGCCGCGCGGCACGATCGGCACGCCCAGCGCGCGGCACACCTTCAGCACCGCCAGCACCTGCTCCTCGTCGTCGGGCAGCGTGACCACCATCGGCAACCGCCGGTAGGCGGCCAGGCCGTCGCATTCATACGGGCGCGTGTCCTCGGCATCGGCCAGCACGCAACGCTGCGGCAGCACCGCCAGCAAAGCGGCCACGACGGCTTGTTGACGGGCCGCGCTGAACGCCGCACCGGACGGGGTACTGCTCATTGGAGTGGGAAAGGCGTGGTCATGCCACGATTGTAAGCACAAACGCGGCTCACCGGAGGATTCTTCCGCAGCAACGCGTCTAGTTCATGCCGCGCCATCAAAACCAGCGCACGGATATTAGTCGCTTAACTTTTTCAGGGCCGCGCCAATCGCGCCGGGATTGAATCCCTGAATGCGCCGGTTGCCGATCAGCAGAAGCGGCACGCCGCCGCCACCCAACTTGGCGAACTCGGACTTCGCTTGCGGCGATTGGTCGATATCGAGATCGGTAAAGGGAATGTTGTTTTCCGCGAAATGGGCGCGCGCCTTGGCGCAGAAGCCGCAGCGGGTGGTGCCATACAACACCACCTTGACGTTTTTGTCGGGGAAGTAAGCGGCGTAGTCGCCTTCGGTATAGGCCGGCTTGAGAGCGGCCGGGAGCAGAGACAAACCATAGCCGGCGCCCAGTCCCAGCGCCACGATCAAGCCATAGCCGGCCAAGGTCTTAATTCTATTCTTTAGCATTGTCATCCGAGTCCTTAAGTCTCACGGAACTGTCGATAGCAGCCGCCTTCCAACGCTCGCGACGGCGCATAGCCACCAATTGAATCATCCAACAAAAATGCTGAATAAGCAAAATTGTTTTCCATTTAAGTAAAAGATAGCGTGATCACTATGCCAAGTCAAGCGGAATAATTGCCCGTTCCGAAGTGACAATCGGTGACATTTCCTCCGCCTGACTTCCCCACCAGCGCGGATTTCGCAACGCTTGGCGCGTCCAGCCAAGCCCTTAAGCACGCACGCCCCTTGCAGGGAAAATATTGATTTATTTACACGTAAACAGTTCCGGCCATAGCGCATTCCTGAGACAATAGCGTTCTATTCCGCCGCCCCCAAGTCTGGACGGGGCGGTACGGCCTTGGATTGTATATTTTAAGAAGAACGATGAAATCAGACTCTTGGTTAGGACGGGCAACTGGCCCGCGGCGAAAATTCCGATTGTTTTGCTTCGCCTACGCGGGCGGCTCGTCCAGCATATTCTCGCGCTGGCAAGACATGGTCTCCCCTGACATAGAGATTTGCGCAATCAGACTGCCCGGTCGCGGCGCGCGGTTTAACGAAAAGCCAATCAGGTCGTTTCCCCAGTTGATTGAAGTGCTAGCCTATGTGATCAAGGACAATAGCGACCTGCCCTTCGCCTTTTTTGGCCATAGCTTAGGCGGCTTAATTGCATTCGAACTGGCACGGCATTGCCTCAGAAATAGCATCCCGCCGCCAACAATGCTATTCCTTTCCGCCTCTTCCGCGCCGCAATTACTTGACCTCAAAGAAAAATTCTCCGACCTTGCCGACGACGAGTTGATCGAAAAACTCAAAGCTTATAACGGCACTCCTATCGAAATTTTGCAAAATCGAGAGTTGATCGGACTGTTCCTGCCGCCCATCCGAGACGATTTTTCTCTTCTTGAGAGTTTTCAGTATAAACCGTTCGATAATTTTGACATCCCTATCACCGTACTAGCCGGAAAACTAGATAAAGAAGTCTCACCGGAGAAAATTTTCGGATGGGCGGAAGAGACTGCGGCGGCGTGCAATTTCAACTGGTTTGAAGGAGATCACTTTTTCATCAACACCGAGAGTGAAAAAGTTCTGGAAACGTTGAATTTGGATTTAACCAGGCTACTTAAAACCTGTTACTAGCTCGGAAGTCGTATCAATTCGACGACAGCTTGCTCACTTCGCGGCCATCTTGAACGGCAATATGGAAATGAATTGATCAGCTGCATGCATATCTTTTAATTTGTCAAACGCATTGTCGAACAACGGCGAATCTACGGCGTAATTTTCCACTTTTAACAACCTGGCTAGTGCCAAGAGCAACCATTCGCCGCGAGAGAAATAGGCATCCAGGATATCCCGATTGTACAGCCACATTTGCAGGCAGGATGCGGCGGCATGGCAAGAACAATATTCCTCGGCGAGTTCGAATACCACAGGCGATTTCAAACGGCCCCTATCGGATCGCGCCCCCTCGTCCTGCACTCTGTTCAAGATCGACGCAAGAGCCTGGGCGATCCGGTCGGAGAAACCGAGCAGCTTATCGACCAGTAGGCGGTTGCCGACGGATTGTTCTTTGTGACTGTTCAGCCGCTATGCGGCAAGCGGGATAGGATTACCGTTGAAGGCCCGGAGCAGAACCTCAAGCATGCCATGGCCTTGCTTGCGTA